>SEDB01000445.1 GCA_004210715.1 Pedobacter sp. | reverse complement strand
CCGAAGGAATAAGCATCGGTGTTCCAGTTTTCAAAACGGCGGCCACGCAGGTTAAAATTCCCAGATTTATCACCCAAGCCGAAAAAATTCTCCTCCGGATGACATTTCTTGGTTGCGTAAATATAGTAGCCTCCAAAATCGGTATTTTCTTCCCAATGCATCGAATTGGCCTCATCAACCATCACCAGATTAGTAATGTTATCAGAAAAGGAAACATGAAAGTTTGCTTTCTCTATTTTGCAGGTTACAGCGTGAGTGGATACCGTATAATGATCTTCGTGCTCCTGCATTTTGAAAACAGAAACCTTTTGATCCACTTCCGGTACCGCGTAAGAAAAATCATCAAGAAAAACTCCATGAGGTGCCAAACGAACACGAATGATATCATCGCTTACCACTCTGATTTCTACTTTGGCATCACCATCAGAAAAATAAAAACGATTCCCCTCTTTTTTTACTTTTTTTACTGCCCCAAGATATTGTTTAACAATAGGCTTGACTGATATATCAACAGGGTTATTTAAATGTTGTATTTCCTGTTCCTTCTCAATTAAGTCATTTACCTCGCTTGTCTTGTCGTTAGTATCTTCCATCCTTATTTATTGAAATTTTTAAAAATTTTTGCTCTTAAACTGGGATGTGCTTAAGAAAGTACTATAATACAAATATTTTGTAAAAGGGATGTAGTAAATCATAAAAAAGGTAAAGCCTTTTAATATTCAATCAATCGCTAGGTAATTGCTCAACATCTAGAAATTAAAGGCTTTTATATAATCCTCTAAAAATGCATCCACTTCAGTTGCCAGCTTAAACTGATTGCCATCAATGACAATGTGAACAAAAAACCTATTTTTATACAATCCTTCGAAAGAAACATAATTCTCCTTTTCTGGCATGGCAATGAAGGACTTATCAAACTTCTTATTTATACTGGGATACGTTTTTAAGATTGGCGTTGTATAATTAACTTCCATGATAAAAATTTTCCCTTGCGCTGAATTGGATTGAAAACTGAACACATATTTTTTTCCATTGTGCTTAAAAGCATAAACGCCGAATGGTTCATCATCTGCAATGCCTAAGGTATGAACTTTGCCATTCCATAAATTCTCCTTGAGTTTTAGCTTAATTCCCTCTTGCGCCTCTCTTGGGTACTCGCCTCTATAAATCTTCTCTGCACCAGTTTTTGTAATGAATTCATCGACCTGATCATCAAACAACATTTTATTAAAAGGCGTTTCGCCCTGTTCTTGAAAAGACATCATTCCAAGTTTACCACGGGTTGTGTAAACAGCACTCCCTGTATAATTCTCCATTTTAGCATAGTCGAGATATTCAGTTAGATTGTTTTTTTCATTGGCCAAAAACAACTTGCCCTCTGGCTTAAAAAAAGGAAAATCGCCAATATTTTTCAACTCTGGAACCTTCTCCCAATTAATAG
Organism: Pedobacter sp.; assembly: GCA_004210715.1. Classification (GTDB taxonomy): domain Bacteria; phylum Bacteroidota; class Bacteroidia; order Sphingobacteriales; family Sphingobacteriaceae; genus Pedobacter. Next base: position 1,581 of record SEDB01000445.1, on the reverse strand, counting down.
AATCTTTTGGTGCAGCAGCTGGATTAGGATTTTTCTCAACCTGATTGATTGAAGTGTCACTGGATTCGTTTGAATCCTGATTGTCATTTTTTTTGGTTCCACAAGAAGCCAAAATTGCGCCTAGGGCGAAGAGGATAAATGTTTTCTTCATTTTTGAGATGGGATGATTTAGTTTGAGCACTACCTTGTTTAAATACAAGAAATATGGTAGAATGCTCATTCTGAACAAAAACAATGCCCAATCTAGCTGATTCATCTATACATATCATAAACAAAAAAGCCCTCATTACTTCAAAAGTAACGAGGGCTCTCGAAAGCGCATTTCTTTAACTATGGATTATAAGAGAATGCTAAGTAATAAATTGCACCTGCCGCAGGGTTACCATAAGATGTGATGTAATATTTGTTCATCACATTTGATCCGCCTAATTTGATAGAAGATTTTACTGAAGGTATTTTGAAACTAACCTGTGCATCTAAAGAGCTGTAAGCCGGAACTTCTCCTGATGCAAATGATGAATTCCAGTAGAATTTATCTTGCCAACGATAAGATAAGTTGTAGCCTACGTTTTTAATAATTTCTTTATTGCCAAAACCTAAATTGAAACGAACTTTTGGGGTATTGAAATCATTAATATAATTCACGGGAAGATCGCCAATTTGATTGTATGAAACATTTCCACTGAAATTATAGTTACCAACCAGGTAATCCAAACCTAAAGCAGCGCCATAAGAAGTCACTTCTCCGGCAGCATTAACCGGAACACCAAATTTCACAAAAGTTGGAGCAGCCAATGTTCCTACATTCTGGTAAACATCTACAGCTGTAATAAAATCTTTATAGATATTATAATAGCCATAAGCATCAATTAATAAATTTGGAAGTATTAAGCCTTTATAACCTAATTCATACGATTGAACGCTTTCCGGGCGAACGCCACGATCATCAAAAGTGTACTGTTGCAATAAAGTTGGGTTAGGTGTACCTGTTGCTGCAGATGCCAGGAAAGCACGATAACTCACATCGGTAAAGGCTTTATTGCTGTTGAGCCTATATTTATCAAACATAATTTCTGGCAAACCACCAATTAATCGCTGAGAGCCACCACCCACAGATAGATCAATGTATTGATTCTGAGTGGTTGGATTGCGATAGCCTGTTTGATAAGAAGCCCTGATGTTGTTATTTTTAGCCACCGTGAAAACCCCGGTAATACGTGGCGTAAAACGACCTTCAAAATTCATGCTTTTATCGTATCTGCCTGCAAAAGTGAACTTCACTTTATCATTGAACATCTTTTTACCAATTTGGGCAAAGGCTCCATACTCATTGATATCAATCGATTCGGTCAAATCATTGAAAATCGTTCCCGCAGAATTTAAATCATATAAGCGATAAGATGCACCCACCTGAAATTCAACAACATTATTCAAGGCATTGGTAAAATTGTACATTCCCTCATAGTGATATAAATTAGATTTATCATCGAACTTAGCACCATAAACACCCGTACCAAAATTTGTAGCACTTATATTGGTGTTCATAATGTTTTGTTTAGCAATTTCAAACTGTGGGCTACC
>SEDB01000444.1 GCA_004210715.1 Pedobacter sp. | reverse complement strand
AGTGGCTGTTGCACAACCTATCATTTAAAGGAATCTATTTATTTTAATAGGTTTCGGTTTGAGTAATTTTCTCATTGACTGGCTGAAGTACAGATAGTTTTTGACAGTAACTTGAATGCCCGACAAGGCTAAACGGCTAGTTTTGTAACTGTTTTTAATCATTCTTGCTAAATTTGCTTTTGCCATATAGTTGATGTGAACCTTACGCATTGTAAACTTTAGTAATTTTTTAAGATTGTAGGCAACTGCTGCCATAGTCATGCATTTATTTGCCTGTACAAGCCCCTTTGTATTTATTCGCTTCATCCCGGTATTGTTAACCAGCGAGCCAATTACCGGCTCCACAGTGCTTTGCCTCTTTTTCATCAGTATTTTTGCCTTTCTTGTAAGCATCCGACAATGCATACGCTCGTAATAGGGGCTATCCTCCGTTTGTTTTATAAGTGGACCTTTAGATTTCAGTGCACTGCAGTTATCTCTAAATAGACATGAATGGCAATTTTTTATGCTGGTTCTATACTGTTTATTAATATAATTGCCGTCTTTGTAACTTCCCCTGTAGGTCAGTTTTTTATTGTTCGGACAAATATAAAAGTCACCTTCTGCATTGTAGGGAAACCCGGGACGCTCATGCTTATACTGGCCCCGGTTGGGTATATATCCTTGGATATTATGCTTTTCAAGTGCTCTAAGTGCTTCCCCACTACTATAACCGGTATCTGCGACAACCTCTTCAAGCATAATGCCATTTGAGCTGAGTGTGTGTTTTACCTTTTCAATTACTTCTTCAAGACATTGGCTATCCCTTTTATCAGCACTGAATGCCTCTATATGTGTAATCGTATGTGATGCGGTATCAACGCTTACCTGGCTTAAAAAATTAAGTGCCGTTGCTTTACCCGGTTTAACCGACATCTTTGCATCCGGATCCGATGGACTGTAATGTGTTTTGTTGCCAGGGTTCTTTTTGGCCGGGAGATCATTGTAATCTCTATGCCTGAGCTTTTTTAAAGCAACTACTTCAGCTGCATCTTCTTCCTGATTTGCATTCAGTTCCCCACCAAATGCCGCGGCATCATCCAGTATCTCCCTTTCAATCATACTGTCTAAAGAAGCGTTAGCCTTGACATAAACTCCATCTACAGCCTGCCTCCGTCCTGATACCATACCCTTGTCAATACACTGCTTAAGTACCAGCCTAAACATTTCGGTAAATACTTCTTGCCCATAGAGCTGTCTGGTACGGCTCAGGGTACTGTGCCAGGGAAGCTCCTCGTCTAAGTCGTAGCCAAGAAAGAAAAGGATGTCCATCCGCATTTTGGAGATGGAAATAATGCGCCGGTCACTGTTCAGGTTTTCTAAATAGCCAACCAGCATAGATATTGTCGGAAGGAACGGCATTTGATAGCTGGAAACTTACAAATAGCTTTTCCTGAAAGTGCTTTTTCCCTTGCATACTTCAAAATACGAAGAAGCATGAAAAAACTGTAGTTAAGATATCAACGGCTGTTAGTTGTGCAACAGCCACTTGATAAAAAGGTAACCAAAAATCAAGGCCTGGATCTGATGTCGGATAAATTCGTTAAAGCTTAATTTCGGCATCACAAGTCCCGACGAAGGGTCGGGATGGACGCGATGCCTTGGGTTGTGTTTGTTGAAAGTGTCTGTGAAAGCTTTAACGTTTTCTCCTTTCATCATCTCCTATGCCGGGGAGCGAGGTGGCCAAAGAGCGTTGTCGTCTCGACCGTAGTGGAAAGATGTTTTAAATGTAGAATCGGCTAAGTTCAAAGATTTATCAATTTCGCTGCGCTCCATTCGAAATGACGACAAATATAATTTTTTACTGGTTGGTGAGGACAGTAACCAGCTTTAGGTAAATAAAAAAGGGTTTGAGTTTTATTAAAAACCCAAACCCTTCTATTATAGTAATTTGTTTACTCTAAACCCTAAATCTTATTAAAACTCTGCGTTTTTAGGGAAACGAGGGAAAGCAATTACGTCACGAATGTTGGTCATACCGGTAACAAAAAGTACCAAACGTTCGAAACCTAATCCGAAACCAGCATGTGGTGCTGAGCCAAAACGACGTGTATCTAAATACCACCATAACTCATCCTGAGGGATGTTCATGTCTTCCATACGTTTTGTTAAACGATCTAAACGTTCTTCACGTTGTGAACCACCAATCATCTCTCCAATACCTGGAAATAAAATATCCATTGCGGCAACAGTTTGTCTGCCTTCAGCATCCGGTTCGTTTTGGCGCATATAGAAAGACTTAATATCAGCAGGATAATCTGTTAGAATTACTGGTTTTTTAAAGTGTTTTTCTACCAGGTATCGCTCATGCTCACTCTGTAAGTCAGCTCCCCACTCATCAATTAAATATTTGAACTGTTTCTTTTGGTTTGGTTTAGATGATTTTAAAATTCTAATCGCTTCTGTATAAGTTAAACGTTCGAACTCATTAGCCAAACAGAAATCCAGTTTCTCTAATAAACCAAATTCACTGCGTTCATTCTGAGGTTTCTGCTTGTCTTCTTCAGCCAAACGTGTATTTAAGAATTCCAGTTCTTCTTTGCAGTTATCCAAAGCATATTTAATCACATACTTCATCATGTCTTCTGCAAGTTGCATGTTATCTTCTAAATCAGCGAAAGCAACTTCAGGCTCAATCATCCAGAACTCGGCTAAGTGACGGGTAGTATTTGAGTTTTCCGCTCTAAAAGTTGGGCCAAAAGTATAAATCTGTCCGAAAGCCATAGCTGCCAATTCGCCTTCCAGCTGCCCAGAAACGGTTAAGTTGGCGGCACGGGCGAAAAAATCCTGAGAGAAATCAACTTTTCCATCATCTGTACGTGGCGTATTGTCGAAATCTAAGGTGGTTACTTTAAACATTTCGCCAGCACCTTCCGCATCACTTGCAGTAATTACGGGAGTATGCATATAAACAAAACCACGCTCATTGTAAAACTGATGGATGGCAAAAGCCAAAGCATGGCGAACTTTAAAAACTGCATTGAAAGTATTGGTACGGAAACGCAAATGTGCAATCTCACGCAGAAATTCTAAGCTGTGTTTCTTTGGTTGCAAAGGAAATTTTTCGGGATCACTATCGCCTAAAATTTCTACACTGGTAGCTTTAATTTCAACAGACTGAAGTTCTAACCCATCCCATAACCGTTACTTCTGTGTCAAATGTCGTCGACTTTAATAATTCTTTAATTTGCTGTCTCTTAATCATATTGTTATTTGTAAAAGGCGCAAATTTAGGAAAAATTATTGTGGTTGGATTGTTGGAATTGTTTAATTGTTTAAATTGTTAATTGGACGCTATCCTTTACAATCAAAAATCTCATGACTGAATTTCTAGCGTAGGACACTAAAAACTTCAAAACGCAAGTTATTTCTTCATTGATTTATCTCTCGCTGCTTTAAATTCTGAGCCCGATTTCCATTGAGGGAAAGTGGTTTCATTACTTAGTTTATAACCAACGGTAAATAGAATATTGGCAATTTGTGCAAAACCATCGGTGTTCATTTGGGGTGAATACGTATCAGATGGCTGATGATAGTGCTTTTCATTGTAGCCAAGTCTTTGTTCTTGTCCCCATTTTGCGCCATGTTCCTTGCTGTTGAAACCGTTCACAATATCAATTGCAGGAACTCCTACTTTTGCGAAATTAAAATGATCAGAACGGTAATAACTTCCTGCGCTTGGGCGGGTATCGCCAACCGCTTCTAAGCCATGATCATGGAGTAAGTTGGTAATATAATCTTCCACCTCATTTTGACCTTTTCCTTTAATCGAAATATCTTTCGTTTCTCCATAGAAACCAAGGGCATCCATATTAAGGTTAGCTACGGTTTTATTTAAAGGATAAATTGGATTTATAGCGTAATATTCTGAACCCAATAAGCCTTGTTCCTCTCCGGTAACTGCTAAAAATACGATTGATCTTTCTGGTTTTTCTTTCGAATTTTGAAAGGCTTTGGCGATGGATAACATCGCTGCCACGCCGCTTGCGTTATCTACAGCGCCATTGTAAATTGAATCGCCATTAATTTTTGGTCCGATGCCGAAGTGATCCCAATGTGCGGAATAAATAATGGTTTCTTCTGGTCGTTTGCTTCCTTTAATAATTCCGATCACATTTTGCGAAGTGGAATATTTATACTTATTGCTTAAGCCAACCGTTACAGTTTGGTTTAGCGGAACTGCTTTGAAATCCTTTTTTCGGGCATAAGC
>SEDB01000443.1 GCA_004210715.1 Pedobacter sp. | reverse complement strand
GATATCTTCAAAATATCTTCAGTACTTTCAGCTTCCATTACGTCGATAACATCATCGAAAGTTACTCTTCCTAAAAGTTTTTGATTATCATCAATTACCGGAATACTGGTCAGATTATACTGGGAAATCAAGTTGGCTACCTCTTCCTGATCGGTATTTGGATGAACGTAAACGGCATCCATTTTTACCAGCTCGGTAATTTGAGCATTGTGTTTTGCTTTGATGATATCTTTTAACGAAACAATCCCTTTGAATATTTTTTCGTCATCTACCACATAAATCGTGTAGAATTCCTCCATTTCTTCGCTCTGGCGGATGATTTCATCGATAGCATCTTTTTTAGTGAGGTTAATGTTTACACAGATAATCTCCGTGTTCATCAAACCACCAGCAGTTTTCTCGTCGTAGGTTAATAAATTTCTGATTTCCGAAGCATGCTCATCTTGTAGGTCTTCAAGAATTTCTTTTTGCTCATGGTCTTCGAGCTGAGAAATGATGTCGGTTGCATCATCATAATCAAGCTCCTCAACAATCTCTGTCCGTTTATCCGGATGGAGTTCAAAGAGTAAATCTTCGGGATGTGATTCCTCATCCATTTCAGAAATGATCTCTGAGGCAATTTCCGCTGGAAGAAGATTAATAATATGCCTTTGCTCCGATTTATCTAAGCGTTCAAATAGAATTGCAATTTCTGATGCATGATATTCCTCTAAAACCACTTTTAAAGTTTCATCACCAGCTAAAATCGCATTTTTAACCTTTAATACGTCGCTTTTATCTATTTCGAATGACTGCATTGATCTATTAACCTAAAAAATTGTTTAAAGCTACCAAAATTTAAAGCCCTAAGAAAAGTAAATAGCATTAACTTACTTAAACCATCCTTTTCTCCAGAAATAAATTACCTGGATTACCGCAATAACGCCCATCACAATCCACGTCCACATGTAGCCATGTGGACTGTAAAGTTCTGGCATATTATCCGGCATCACTTTACCAGTAACAGGATCTTCACGACTAAAATTCATTCCGTAAATACCAGCAATAAAGGTTAAAGGGATAAATATTGATGATATAATTGTTAAAACCTTCATTATTTCATTCATCCTATTGCTTGTAATCGATAGATTCATATCGATATTGGCAGATGCAATTTCTTTTAACGACTCGATAAAATCAATGATTTGGATACAATGATCATAGGCATCTTTCATGTAGGTTTTAGTCAGATCAGAAATTAACGGGCTATCGGTACGGATGATATCATTTAACTTATCTCTCTCTGGCCAAGCTACTTTTCTTATCGTGATTAAAGATCGTTTGATGGCTTGAGTATCATACATGATTCTTCTATCCGGATGGTCGTAAAGTCGATCTTCAATGGCATCAAGTTCTTCGCCCCAAAAATTAAGCAGCGTGAAATAATTATCAACAATAACATCCATAATCGCATACATCAGGTAACTGCTTCCACCAATTCGGATATTTCCTTTTCCAATCTCTAAACGCTTTCTTACTGGCTCAAAGCAATCAGAATAGGTTTCCTGAAAGGTAATTAATGTTCTTTCCGATAAAATAAATGAGATTTGGTCATTACATAAAACATCGTCTTCTCCCAGATAAAGATGCCTGCTAACCGAGAAAATATATTTATCATTATCATATTCGTCTAATTTTGGTCGTTGATAAGAGCTTGTAATATCTTCTAAAACCAATCTGCTAATATCGAATTTGGAATAAAGTGTTTCAAAAATGGTTGGATCGGCCAGGCCTTTGATATCAAACCAGTAATTAAAATCTTTATCTTGAACCAGCTTATCAATGTTATTGATGTTTTTTAATTCTTCCTTTTTATAGCTTTTATCATTATAAGTATGAAGAACAATAACGGGTTTCAAAGCCTCTTCATCAATAGCATATAAACCTGGACTAGTTCCTGGTTCAGGTACTTTATAATGTTTATGTCGATTACGAGGTTTGTTTTTTCCCATCTTACAAATATAATTTGGCTTGCGGACCTTGGTTAAACAACAAATCAACTATGCTTAAGTTGGGCAAAAATTGAT
>SEDB01000442.1 GCA_004210715.1 Pedobacter sp. | reverse complement strand
TGTAATCACATTGATTTTAGGTTGTTTAATTGCGGTTTTACTTTTTACTATTTTGGTATTCATATTATTTTGATTGCACTGATTTTACAGCACAGATTAAAATGATTTTCTTAAGATTACACAGATACTCTTTGAACTTCACAGCTTGTATTACCGAAGTTGATTAATAGTCCTGTCTTAATTTTACTTGCTTTGAGATACGAAATAAGCTGATTTTGAAATAATTTAGGCTGATGGCCAGTAACTGATTTCAATTCTATAATTACCTTTTCCTCAACCACTATATCGCATCTAAATTTTCCTATAATTTGATTCTCAAAAATTACAACAAATTCTTTTTCAGTATCAAAATTTAATCCAGCCTGTTGAAGTTTTATTTTAAGTGCATTGACATAAATTTTCTCCAAAAAACCTGGTCCAAGTTGTGTGTGAACTTTATAGCAACAGCCTATAATAGTTTGGGTAATTTCTTGGTGTAGGTATTCTTCCATTATTGAATTTACACATTAATCTGTGTAATCTTTCAATCGGTGTAATCAACCACGAAGTGTCATTACTTAAACAAACTATTCACAAACTCTTTCTTGTCAAAAAGCTGCAAATCGCCTATTTTTTCACCTACGCCAATATATTTTACAGGTATCTTGAACTGATCTGAAATGCCGATCACAACGCCACCTTTTGCCGTACCGTCCAATTTGGTAATGGCTAAAGCATTCACATCAGTCGCTTCAGTAAATTGTTTGCATTGTTCAAAGGCATTTTGGCCGGTTGATGCATCTAAAACCAATAAAATTTCATGAGGAGCACCGGGAACAACCTTCTGCATCACTTGCTTAATTTTACCAAGTTCGTTCATTAAGCCAACTTTGTTGTGCAAGCGGCCAGCCGTGTCGATAATAACCACATCTTCGCCATTGGCAACTGCCGATTGCAAAGTATCGAAAGCAACTGAAGCAGGATCGGAGCCCATTGGTTGAGCAACAACTCTTACGCCAACGCGTTCTCCCCAAAGTTTAATCTGATCAACAGCAGCTGCTCTAAAAGTATCTGCTGCACCTAAAACAACTTTAAGCCCAGATTCTTTGAGCTTATGAGAAAGCTTTCCAATAGTAGTCGTTTTGCCAACACCATTTACCCCAACTACCATAATTACATAAGGTTTATGGTCGCCATACTCAAACTGACGAAAGTCGTTGCTATTGTTTTCAGAAAGAAGTAGTTGAATTTCATCTCTTAAAATGAAATTCAATTCAGATGTATTAAGGTACTTGTCTTTAGAAACGCGTTCCTCAATTCGTTTGATAATTTTTAAAGTAGTACTTACGCCAACATCTGAAGTTACCAAAACTTCTTCCAGATTATCGAGCACTTCATCATCAACGGTTGATTTTCCTGCAACAGCTTTAGTAATTTTATTGAAAAAACCATCTTTAGTTTTCTCTAAACCTTTGTCTAAAGCTTCCTGAGCTTCAGGTGCAGTTTCTTTCTTTTTGAAAAAATCAAATAAGCCCATATCTAAATTTTATATAACAAAAAAAGCCCTCCCGGTTAAAACGGAACGGCCTTTAATATTTTCTGATTAAAAAATATTAACCTTATTTAGATGCAATAGCATCTTTTACGTGGTCGTTGTGAACGATAAGTTCTTTGAATGAATAAGCACCAGTTTTAGGTGATTTAACCATTGTAATTACTTTCGAATATTCTTTACCTGTACCGGTTTTAAGGGTTGCAACTACTTTCTTTGCCATGTTCTTATAATTTTAATGATTGAATGATAGATTGATAGAATGGGGGTTACTCACCCTAAGCCTTCTACCTTAAAATCACCAACCTTATTTAATTTCTTTATGTACTGTTACTTTTCTCAATACTGCGTTGAATTTTTTCAATTCTAAACGCTCAGTAGTGTTTTTACGGTTTTTTGTAGAAATATATCTAGACATACCTGGCATGCCACTTTCTTTATGTTCAGTACATTCTAAAATAACCTGAACTCTGTTACCTTTTTTTGCCATTTTAATATAAATTGTAAACTGTTAATCTCAACAGTTAATGTTTTTTACAAA
>SEDB01000441.1 GCA_004210715.1 Pedobacter sp. | reverse complement strand
CAATTACCACAATAAAGTGGGAGAAGATGCTACAAAAAAGATAAGTCATTTTGTTTATAATAACCTCTCGAAAGCCGCTCAGTTTGCTCATCATGGAATTGAGGAATTCGCTGCAGAAACAGAAAATCCTATAAAAGACTTTCACAGCACCTTAATTTTCGCACTCTTCAAAAAATATGATTTTGGTTATGCCATATTAACCTTCGGGGTTGGCGATTGCCCAATTGGCTTATTAAATAAAGATTTAAGCAATATTAAGCTCATGAATTGGCTTGATGTAGGCGAATTTGGTGGTGGAACACGATTCATCACAATGCCTGAAATATTTACCAGTGAAAAATTTTCTACGCGTTTTGGCTTTACATTAATCGAAGATTTCTCTTATCTTATGCTCATGACTGATGGAATTTATGATGCAAAATTCATTGTGGAAGCAAATCTCGAGAAACTGGAGAACTGGAAAACTTTTGTTGACGATTTAAAAGGAAACAATGAAGATCAGGCTGCGGTTTTGTTTGAACCTTCCAATAATGAAATTGGCGATCAATTATCATCCTGGATGGATTTTTGGAGTCCTGGTAATCATGATGATAGAACTTTAGCGATAATATTTTAGTACGAAACGATGTCTGTAATTACGGTAAAATCTTCCTTAACAGGTAATTCTTATCAATATGTTGATAACGGTGATCCTAAAAGTGGAACCGCCAAAAACGTTTATTTTAGTCCTGATCGGAAATATGTTGTTGCGATTTTTAAAGAAAAGCAAGATTTCAATCAAAAGGAAAGACTGACCAAAATCGTGACGAAATATCTTTCGCAAATTGAAACCAGAGATGCGGGAAAATATTATTTGGAAGAGATTTATCGCTGGCCTACAGATATTATAGAAACCCATAACCGTATCGGTATTATTGTTCCTATTTATAATTCAAAATTTTTCTTTTCGAAAGGCTATTCTTCAAGTGATTTAATTAAGGGAGAAGAAAAAAACGGAAAATGGTTTGCCGCCGCGAAATTTCGTAACAGGCAATTTCCTTTAAGTTTAGATCAAACTGAGTTGGGCAGGTGGCTAAATTATTTCCAGATTGGCGTTAACTTATCAAGAGGTGTGAAAAAAATGCACCAAATGGGGCTTTCACATTCCGATTTATCCTACAATAATGTGCTGATTGACCCTTCAACTGGTTCTGCTTGCATGATCGATTTGGATGGTTTGGTTGTGCCTGGCATATTTCAGGCCGAAGTAATTGGTACTGCAGACTTCATTGCACCCGAAGTGCTTGCCACCAAACATTTAGATAAAACCGATCCCGCCAGGAAACTCCCAAATCGATTAACTGATTTGCATGCCCTTGCTTGCCTGATTTACATGTATTTGTTGCATCGACATCCTCTAAAAGGTGGAAAAGTACATGATTTAGATACAGAAAAAGATGATTTGTTGAGCATGGGAGAGAAGGCTTTATTTATTGAACACCCCACAGATTTATCAAACCGGCCTAAATTGAATCAAATATCTAAATGGGATACCTATTGGGCTGATGTTAATAAAATATCTTATACGATTACCGGGCCATACTTGAAGGCACTATTCGATAAAGCATTTATTGATGGTTTGCATCACCCCATGCAACGGCCTACCGCCGAAGAATGGGAAATCGCACTGCTCAAAACAACTGATCTGATGCAGCAGTGCAGCAATATTTATTGTGAACAGAAATGGTATGTTTTTGATAATACATCCATCCCAAAATGCCCTTTTTGCGGAACAAGCCACAAAGGAACCTTGCCAATATTGGATTTATATTACCAATTTCAACCGTCTGTTTGGAAACCTGAAAATCATCGCTTGATGGTTTACCATAACCAATATTTATTTCAGTGGCATGTAAACAGAAATGTGGTACGCAATGAGAAATTAACCGCTGAACAAAAAATTCCGGTAGGTTATTTCACTTTTCATGAAACAAAATGGGTATTTGTTAATCAAAAACTAACATCTTTGGTTGATAAAACTGAAGATAAAGAAATTCCAATTGGCTCAATGGTTGAGTTAACCGATGGAAAAAAACT
>SEDB01000080.1 GCA_004210715.1 Pedobacter sp. | reverse complement strand
ATTCATGACCTGACCGATGCACGTGAACATGAGCACCGCTATAAGGCCGTCGAAGAGCTGTTGGATTTCGAAAGCATTGTGGAGGATGTGAGGCTCACCCTGGCGCCGCAGATCAAGGAATCAAATGCGAAAATTAAATCTGATATAGGCTTTTCCGAAATACTATTTGTGCGCCGAAAGCTGCGGAGCGCGGTTTATAACCTGATAAACAATTCCATCAAATACCGCTCGGCTGGTCGCATGCCTGAAATTCTGATCAGAACTTATAGAGAAGGTGATGAGATGGTGATTGTGGTGTCCGATAATGGGATAGGCATCCCGCAATCTGAAATCGGAAAAATTTTTCAAAAGTATCAGCGGGTAGCCTCCTCCGTAGATGGATCAGGAATTGGCCTATATTTAGTAAAGGAGATCATGGAGGCCTCAGGCGGCAGAATTACTGTGTCAAGCGAGTTTGGCAAAGGATCCGAATTCCGCTTGTATTTAAAGATAACCGAATAGCTAAATAGAAAGTCAATTGATGGCGAGCGCCACAATTCGATGTCACAACTAAAGAAGTCTTACAATAACTACGATGATCTATCATTTTGAAAATGGCTGGAATAAACGTAGAGGTAAGGATGCAAGCAAGTAATGCTCTATGGCCTGATAATTAAGGGGAGAGTTTATCCTTTTATATTTGAGACCTTTATCTGTTTAACCTTGATCAGTGCCTTTTTCAATGCCTCACAAAACTGCTCATCGTCTTCAAATTTTAATTGTTTCAAGCTTCTTACCTCATAAGTGAGCACGAATTCATCGGTTGTGAATGGCCAGGGGTCGACCACAATTGAACCGGATTCTTCGTGCAGTTGATAGCTCTTTCCATCCGGTCCTTTACTAATTTCCAGAAGCCTATTCTCCGGGGGCACCTGATCCTGGCATATTAACAGGGAGAAAGCATCACAAAACTCCAGTAATTCATATGCCCTGTCAACATCAATCTTTGTTACACCCGCTTCCCTTATCCATTTTTTTTCATTATTTTTTAGCATTGAAATGAAATCCACGGCCAAAGGATCTTCTCCATGGGTAAAATCGATATGTCTGGAGATCAATAAGGTTATGAATCTGCTTTTAGTGAGCGCCATGTCAATCTGCTTTTGGCAAGCCTCAAGATCAAAGCTGGTTTCCGTAAAATTTATAGGCGCTCCATTATCATCAATGAGCGGCTTTCTCTCAAATTCATTGTACACATCATCATGTTCTGTAGTGGCAACCAAAGTGTCAAACCAACGCTCAGGTTGATTGGCTAGTTTCCACCTGGCACATATCTGGCCTGCAAGCAGGCCGTGGGCGCGCTGAGTTGTAATTTGCCAGCCCTTACTATTATAATTTACGATCATTCCGGGGTAGTAACTGTATTTTATTTTTTATCTGTCTTTTTACTCATCTCATCCAGAATTTGTAAATAGGAGAGCTGAGATTGTCCACAACCATTTACCGCCGCTTTAGCTATCTGCTTTTCCTCCCGTTAAATCTGAAACATCCCCTGGCAGCGGTGAATTTGGTAAATCTTACCCAATATCAACTGACACCATTCGGTATGTTCCTGAATGGTGCCAGTGCTAAGCTGCTTACATGGGCTGCTGTCAGTTGTTTTCATTGTGGTAGTGATATTTTATTTTTGATCTTTTGGTTTTGGAACCGGTTTGAATACTGCTTTTTGAATGGCGAACTGTTTTGCGGGCACTGAGTTGCTGTCTACGAGTTCGTTGAAGCGGGCATTCATCACCCATACCTGACCAGCATTCAATGTTGCTGTGGACGGATAGGTAAAACGGTCCGCAATCAGTGTGGTTGCGGAAAGTTTTGCAGTTCTCCATTCATCATCACTTGACAGTTTAAATATTTTATCGTTTCCGCCATTAACTACAACCGTTAATGAGTCCGGGGCATTCAGTAGTAGTCCGTCCGCACCAAGAAAAAACTGGTCAGATTTGATAAATTCTACATTTTTTGGATTGCTCAGGGAAACCTTGTATAACATGCCTGTGGCACTGTTGTCCACGATAAGAAATCCTGCAGCATGAAATGCGACGCCATTGATACCAACACCCTCGGTTACAAATTTTTCATCACTTACCAATAAGGTGGCTTTTGCATCTGCGTCAACTTTGTATATGGCATGTGCAAAACTGTCTGTAATATAAGCATTCCCAGCATTATCAAAAGTCAGGTCATTTGGGAAATGTTTACCAGGCTTCAAATCTGCAAGGTTGATATCGGAAAGTTTCCTCCCGCTTTCCAGATCAATAATTAATAAACGAGCCATTTTTGTCCTGGTGTCCGGAGAAGTGAATTTACTGTAGTTGGCATCTCCAACACACACATAAAGTCTTTTGCCATCCGGATGGACTTTTATTCCGTAAGAGGATTTTAGGCTGTTGTCAGCGTATAGGATAGAATAAACACCTGCTGGACTGACCTTTCCGATCGTTCCAAGCCTTGCTGAGGAGACGTAGTAAAGATTTTTTCGCTTATCATAAGCTACCCCCTCGGGATAGGTGTCCTCTGCTGTAAAGTTGATCCGCTCGGTAGGATTCGGTTGAAGTACGCTACAGCCTGTTATCAACAAAACTGTAATGGCGATATAGTGGTGTAGTTTCATGTTATTTGTTTTTTTGTTTGATAGAATAGAGTACTCCGTTGGCATCATCAGAAACATAAATTATCCCTTTTGGCGTAATGGTTATGCCCGCAGGCCTGCCGAATCGATTGTTGCCTTTTAAGAATCCCGTTAAAAAATCTTCCGAACTTACAGCGGTGCCGTTATTGAATCTGATGCGCTGAACCTTGAAACCTACCGCTTTTTTGGCATTCCACGAACCATGCCAGGCAACCAGGCCATCTCCGGTATATCCGGCAGGAATGGTTGACTGATCCTTGAAAAACACAAAGGCAATGGGTGCCATGTGGGCTGTCAGTTCGAGTACAGAAGGTACGGTGGTTTTTACCACTGCCTCCTTGATGTCTCCGGCAGGATCTTCGCGACTTTGATCCACTTCCTGTTTTCCATATGCAAAAGGAAAACCATAATTTCCGCCTTTGATAATTCGGTTTACCTCTTCAGGTGGCCAGCTGTTTCCTTTCCCATCCCCGCCATTGTCTATGCCCCACATTTCACCTGTGGTGGGATGAAAATCAAATCCAATAGTATTTCTCAGACCACTGGCAAATATGGTGCGTTTCCAGGTTTTTGGATCGATCTGCAACATTGTTGCTGCCTCTTTATCGGTTTCCTTACAATCATTGCATAATGTCCCAACGGACAAGTACAGCATTCCATCGGGACCAAAAGCCATTGTCCGGTTAGGGTGTTGTCCACCATTAGGCAAATCACTTATCAATAGCTCCATTGCGCCTAGCGTGCCGTCGGGTTTCATCGGATACCTGCGAAGTTGAGTGTTGTTGCACAAGTAGAGATAATTATCTTTCATAGTTATCCCGTGAACGCCTTTAAAATCATAGAGCACGGTTTTGATTTCATCGAATTTACCATCTCCATCCTTATCGATCAGCATCAAAACATCTCCTCCGTCCCTTCGGGTGACATAAAGGCTTCCATTTGGTCCCGGATAGAGCATTCTTGGCCTGCCCAGTCCAACGGCTGCTGCGTCAACCTGCCAGCCTTCTGGAACTTTCAGTAAGTTTACCATTTCCGGAAGAAAATCCAGGTGTTGAGGGTAATTGGTAACCATGGTGGTTTTAGTGCCCTGCTTTGGGGGCAATCCTCTTTGTGCACGTGCATTTAAAAATAGCGCAGAGAGCAGTGTGATTGATAACAGTATTTTTCTTTTCATAACTGAGCTTTAAACTGATTGGACAACACACCTTTTTGAAGCATAGTTTGCCGGATAAATACGTGTTTTGTTGCGAAAATCAAAACTTACAGGCGGGTATTGGATTTGCATATTACTGCTCGACCTTGATTATCCGATATTTCTAGTTTATTAATTAACTGATTGAACAAGTATATATACCCCTTATGTTTAAATTTCTCGCTTTTTGGAAACTTATTAACTTACTGTTAGTTGTATACAATGGCAGCAGGGGAATCAGGTAGGCTATCCCTCAACTTTCTACCATCAGGCTGCAAGTAATTATCAGTTTGTTGACTTTAATCAATTAATAAGATGAAAAAGAAAAATTATTTTTTCTGCCTAACTGTCTTCTCAGCGGCATTAATCCAGGGCTGTTCTAATTACAATCCAGAAAAAGGCAACCATTATAAGGACATGGAGGATACGATAAAAAAGGATTCCACTCAGGCGCCTAAAAGAGTTAATCCAGAAGATACTGTAAGAAAATACTGATAAGAGCTCCGGATTCTAAATAACCAGATACGGGATATAGAGAATGAAAGAAGTATTCTATATTAAAGCTATTGGTCTGCAGATAATTACCCTCTGCACGTTGTTTCTTTGCGCCTGTCATAAAGAGGATGCGGATGCTTACACCATGAACGCTCAGGATTTTATGATAAGCCTATTAAAAGAGCAGGCTTTCCAAATGGCTTTGACAGAACGTTTAGGCAAAAATCCTTCAAGAAAAGGTGTTGAAGAGACGGTTAATGCGAGGAAAAAGTTTTCAGCAGACTATATTTTAGAAATACACAGCTTAAACTTTTCCAGTCAGATCCCTTCCTCTGTTTCGCTCTCAGCTGAACAAAGTGGTATATTATCAGCAATAGATCAAAAATCCGGTTCCAGCTATGAAGAAGAACTTTTGAAAAGATTAATAGATTCAGATCAAGGTATGATCACTTTTCATGTAAAAGCTGCCTCAAGCAGCGGAGTGTCAGATGGATTGATCCGGAATTGGGCAAAAGCAAAGCTACCTGCGTTGAGAGCGAACCTAAGCCAGACCCAAGATTTAAAATAATATTGAAACCCAGAAGACTAACGGTAGAAACCCGGGCGATGTACGATCCGGGAATTCTGCAAATCGCGCTAATAAGACTGAAAACCAAGTGTCTCCGGGCATAGCGGCAATCATTGCGGACAAATGAATAGGGTAAACAATGATTCATGATTTCCGGGGGAGAGAAGTCGGTAAAAAAGACTTTGGTCTCTAAGAAGTAAGGGCGGACCCTGAAAAAGGCAATATGGGACAAGATGGAAATATTCCAAACATGGTTTTAAAAGATTCCGAAAATAATGCCGTTCGCTGAAAGTTTGATGATGCTTACAATTGAGATCAACTGAAAATACAATCATTGACAGTCAAACTTTGTGAAATGATCAATGATTTCAAGGCGCCTATCAATCAAAGAAATTACGACCTATACATTCTTAAATATTTTTTGAGTCCTTGCCTGGCCTGATGGATGTGGGTTTTCACTGTGCCTATCGGGAGATTCAATTCAGCTGCGATTTCATCGTACTTGTATCCTTCGAAATACTTTTTGAATGGTATACTGTATTCATCCTTGATGGAAGCTAGCGCCTTATTGATGTCTTCCATTGCAAATGTACTTTCTCCGGTATTTTTGGTGGCACTTATTGCCAGTTGTCCACTGGTAATTTCGTCTTCAACCGTCACCACCGCCTTACGCTTTGTGGCCCTTTTGAAATCATTGATGTAAGTGTTTTTCATGATAACATATAGCCATCCCCGAAGATTTGTGCCTTTATCAAAGCTATTGGCAAACCGAAGCCCTTTAATGAGTGTTTCCTGAAGCAGGTCTTTGGCGTCATCTTCATCGCGGGTAAATTTTAATGCGTGAGACATCAAGTGGTCAGAGTGAGCGTAGATCTCAGAGGTGAATTTAGCATTATTCATAATTATCATCTTATTGGTTAGTGATCACTCCGGATGTTGCCGGCTTAAACTGAACGCATAAGAGTGAATTTAGTTTTCACATCCGCAACAATAGGTATAATTCTTTTCTTCTTGAGTAATAGTACCGTAGAAATACTCGACATTGATTGGACTACTTAATTATCAACAAAGAGCTCATGTCCTTTCGCCAGCAGAACATCAATAAGAAAACTAATTTCGATTTATAAAGGTTGTCTTTTATTTTAACCCCTCTCGTTCTTTTATTACTCTCGAAGGTGGTGTATTTTTCATTACACTCTGCCATTTTCCATTGCTTAGATGTTGAAGCTGTCAGGCCTTTTGTTCTTCGTATCTATTTCGATCCAACTGGGGATAATCCTGAGCACATTATACATCTTTCCTCCCTTATAACCGTAATAGTTTACCATTGTCGCCATAAGCCATCCCGGTCTGTCGATGGAGCCTTAAAGTACCCGTTGATCATATATGACCATGGCGGAAGAATATGGGCGCAAAGCTAGCAGGGAACGGAATCGGACTTTTTCGCTGCCGATTCCCGTTTAATCTCCTATTCTTTTTTTTCGCATTTATGATCTGGACCGTAGATGCTGGTTATTCTAGTAACTTAGTCTGCAGTATATGCAGAAACTGCCCCGGCCTCGCAGCGAAAGCTTCCCCACCCATCTGGATTGATCACAGTTTCCTGCTCAACATTTCCAAGGCGATCTCGGAAAGTTCTTCCGGCAAAGGCTTTACCGATTTCCATGTCCTTAAAACCTTCCCCACCATTTGACATGACCACCGCAATGCCCGAGCCCGGTTTCTCATCCGCTCCGCTAACAATCCAGCCAATGCAGTTCGGGTGGTCGAAATAATCCTTTTGCTCACCATAGAGGTTATTTTTTCTAAGGCCCAACATGGTTTGTATTTGTGGAATTGGCTTGAGCTCTATTTCATGCGTTTCTCCATCATTTCCATGATCTGTATATTTTGCTCCGTACAGGTCTGGGTAGAAAATACATGGATATCCGGTTGCCCTCAGCAGGATGAGTGCATAGGCTAAAGGGCGAAACCATAAATCGACCGGCTGTTCCAGTGATTGTAAAGGCTGGGTATCATGGTTTTCCACTAGGGTTACTGCAAGGTCTGGCTTCGCTTGCACCAATGTGTTTTCAAATATGGTGGATAGGTCATAGTCTGCACCTTGTTTCGAGGCGGTAGAGAAATTTCCCTGCAGACATGCATCAAAGAGCGACATCCGGCCTTGAGTGGCATCGATGTATTGCAGCATATCATCCAATTTTCCGGGCGACCAGTATTCGCCGACGGTAAAAAGCTCTTTCCCGGTAACTGAACGCATATGGTCCAGCCATTGATTGTAGAATTCTGCCGGCATGTGCTTAATAGCATCTAATCTAAACCCATCAAAAGATAGCGTTTCATGAAGCCATTCTCCCCAACGCTTAAGCTCTTCCACAACATTTGGATTTCTAAAATCGATATCAGAGAGCATAAGATAGTCATAGTTTCCATTCTCCTTATCAAGTACATCCTGCCAGCCTTCTCCGTATTGGTTTTGGATGCTGTAGATAGCAGTTTCACCTGAGGACTCATCAAAATCCACTCCAGTAAAACATTGGAAATCCCACTGGAACGCAGAATATTTTTTGTTTCTTCCGGGATATGTGAATTTGGTATAGGCATTTATCTCATAGGGTTCAGAGATGAATTCATTTCTGTTTTCGGGGTTGACTTTTCTCACAAGAACTCTTTCAGTCTCATCTCCGCCGCCAAGATGATTCAGGACAATATCCATATAGACCTGTAGACCGGCTGATTGCCCGGCCCTTACAGCTTTAATGAGCTCTTCCTTAGTTCCGTATTTTGTAGAAATACTTCCTTTTTGGTCGAATTCACCAAGATCGTAATGGTCGTAAATATCATATCCTGAAGAAGTTTGACCTGCCATTCCCTTATGGGCAGGTGGTAACCAGAGCGTGTCGATGCCAAATGCTTTAAGCTCGGCAGCTTCGGTTTCCATTTTTTTCCAAAGGCTTCCGTCAGCGGGATAGTACCATTGAAAATATTGCAGCATCGTAAAGTTTTCCATTTTGGGCTTTTAAAATCTCGAATTAGCCATATAACCCTAAAACCGTGGTAAAGTTTGAGTTGGTTCAAGGAAAAACGATATATTGAACCCTGACTACAATATGGAGATAAACTTCCGAGATCATCAGTCCCTATTTCCTTCCCAAAATCATATCTGGGTATTATTCTTTAACAGCCGGCAGTTTACAGGCTACGTATTTACAGGTAAGATACCTTATATATAAATATTGGTCCGCCCGATAAAGGTAATTTTCTGTGAATAGCTGCTACCTATTCTGACAGTCTATTGCTTCATAGCTAATTTTAATGACATTTCTGAAGGATAGAATTGCCACGGCAAATGTTACTGAGCTAATCTTCACAAATAGATAGTTGGTGTTTGGTTTTTCAATAACCCCCTTAAAAAAGAAAAGCATTGTGAGTATGAATAGCATGAAGCTTATGATAATCCATGATATGTAATCATTAGATTTATTAGTTGTGTCGGCTTGGTTAGAACGCATCTTGAAATTTTAATGAGGCGCAAATATCTTCGTAAAATTAAATGGGCACAAGGGTAAAAACACCCTAAATAAGAAGAAGAAAAATAATTATCAAAATTTTTCTTTGTTATTTCGGTTCGATCCATATCATTTAAAATTCTGTAAGCTTGATAGACCAAAACCACTGCAATAGAATTTGAAACTTATACGAGTTCCGCTTGCTCATGCCTTTTGAAGCCGTTCCGGGATAAAAACTTAACCGGTCTTTCAGATATTTTTTCTTAAAGCGGGCACTTGGAGATGTAAGTCTATAAATATATATTCCATTTAAATGAGAGTTTTCGGTCTTTAGATTATCGATCACAGTAACCTTGGAAGCAACATTTGACATCTTCGAAGGAGCTTCTTTGGACAAATAAAGTACAGTAGGCATATGGAGGGTTTCCGGAGAATCCATCAAAAAGCTGTTGTGCGCAGAGATCACATGAAACACCTTATTCTCTCCATAGTATTTCAATGCTCCCGCCACGGCGTAACTATCAGTCAGGATCGTTATTGAAGACCGTTTTGATCGAGGATAATATCTGGCAGCGTGTTTGATCTTTTGATTCAGCATCTCCCAGTCTGTCATGTCAGCAAAAAACTGCGGTATTTTTCCTGTTGTTCCATCTTCATAGCGAAGGGGTCTTGAAAAGCCAGTTAATCTGACCGTCCCTTTAATATATCCCCGGCAAAGATTCATTGGAAGAAAAGGAATGACGATCGGCAAGCTTAGCAGCGCAAAAAGGTACAGGCTTCCGATAAAAAAAGTTTTTGACATGATCGCAACTTTTTCCAATAGCATGGACCAGCAAAGTCCGCCAGCTGCAAAAACGCTTGCTCCGTGGAATAAAAGCAGCTGCAAAATATAGTCCCAGATCTCAATCCTGTAAGCGCCTTTACCGACCATTAGTGTATAATTGAAAACTGGAAAACCATGGTTCCACTGCCACAAAATATTTGGTGATATGATCAGCAGAAATAACACAAAGGGGCCGATGACCCTTTTAAATTTAAAATGCGTTAATTTTGCAGAGATGAGCACCCAGGCACATCCAACACTCCCCACTAATAAAAGGATGCTGAACTTGTTGAGCATCCCAAGGCCCAAAGCAAAGGCGCAGAGGTATAAATAGATCAACTTTTGGCGCTTGCTGTATGCAAGGATTGAAAAGGTTGACATTGCCCAGAAAAACTGATCGAAAACGGCTGGTTGAAGCAGGTAGGATGTGGCTAAAAATGCAGGAGAACATATAATGGCTGAACAGGCAATTACAACGGCAAGACTTCTTCCACCTAATAGCCGAGTGATATGGCCTGTGACTATAACTGTTGCTGCAGAAAATAGGGAGGGGAGTATACGATATGAAATGATGGAGTTGCCTGTCAAGTATTCCGACACCCCAGCGACCCAGCTGACGAATGGCGAAATATCCAGAAATCCCCATTTAAAACTCTTCCCCAGTTCGATGTAATATAGTTCATCAGCATGAAAACCATATCCCTGGAGTGTGAAGAGATGAATTGCAAGTTTCAGGATGCCAAATCCCCAAATAATGATATTTATTCCCTCGGTATCATTGAAGTGCACTAATTGTTTACTTGTTGCGCTCATTTATTTCCGGTAAGAAAAGTCTAAATTACAATGTGGGATATCAGGTTTTCCCTGTGATAAACCAGGTATGTTAACGGTACATTGATCTCAGTTGAGCTCTTCAACAATTCCTCTATTTTACCCACCGCTGAACGATCAGAATTTGGGCCGGTAAAAGTTATTTTTATGGTCGAGGGGCCTTCAAAGCTGAGTGATGCCTGAGAGCGGCGAAACGCATGGATCAATTCTTCTATAACAATAAGAACCTGACGCATTTGGCTCTGGCTTGAAGATGTGTGCTTTTCTAATATGTACATATCTCCTTCAACACTTTGCAAAGCAAAATTGATTTGATGATTTTGAGTTATTTCATTCTGGGAACCCGGGTGTTCTGATTGCAGCAGAAACTAAAGGGAATTGATAACTATTCAAAATAATTTGCCAACAATTCGATGTAAATAAACTTGCAAAGAGATGAACCCTGTCTATTGTCTTAAAAATCGCCTATTACTTTATTGTATCAAGAATATGAATATGTATGGCCAATATGCAAAACCAAACCCAAATATTACTTGTTGTAAATTGACATCTATTAACAAAACATTATGCCAAAAGAAACAAAAGTGGAGCGAAATTCCATTTAAAATTCGGACAGCTATATTAGCTTCGAGGCAAATAAATTCGATGCTAAGCCAGCCAAGGTCAAGGATACCAATACATCTGCCGGCAACTAACGTAGTATATCACTATAAAAAAGGTAAAATAACCTAACGAGTCCCAACAAGGCTTTTTTTATCACTCATGAAAATTGCAACCTATAATATCAACGGCGTTAATGGCCGTATTGATACCCTGCTCAAATGGTTAGGGCAAGCTGATCCCGATATCGTGTGCCTACAGGAACTCAAATGCGAAGACAAATCCTTTCCCATAGCAAAAATCAATGATGCCGGATACCAAGCGGTCTGGGCAGGGCAGAAATCCTGGAACGGTGTGGCTATTCTTTCCAAAAAAGAGATCAAAGAACTCAGAAGAGATTTGCCGGGCGAGGATCCAGAATTTGTCCATAGCAGATATTTAGAGGTTTTTACCTGCGATATGGTTATTGGTTGCATCTATCTGCCCTTTGGAAATCCCTTTCCAGGACCCAAATTTGAATATAAGAAACGCTGGTTTTCCAGACTCGTAAGCCACGCTCAGACCCTGATCGCGACAGGGCTTCCCGTTATGCTCATCGGAGATTATAACGTGATGCCGACCGACCTGGATACTTATAAACCGGTAAAATATAAAAACGATGCTTTGTTTCAGCCAGAGATCAAAGCGGATTACCAGAGGATGTTAGATCAGGGATGGACCGACGCCATCCGTACCTTATATCCTAGAGAGGCCATATATACCTACTGGGATTATTTAAGAAAAGCTTTTGAGCGGAATGCAGGGCTGCGGCTGGATCATTTTTTGGTTACTGCTGACCTTGCCGAAAAACTACAAAACGGTAATGTTGATAAACAGGTAAGGGGGTGGGACGGCGCCAGTGATCACGCCCCGGTTTGGATTGAACTCGCAAATAAACCACTAAAAAAGAACCTGAAAAAAATACAGCCAAAATCCGAAAGACAAAGTAAGGAAGACGAAAGTTATTTATTGAAACTCCCCGCTGAAATCCAGGACATTCTGGCAACTGCAGAGAAAGTGGACATGCCCACTGGGATCAAACCCATGAAAGCAACCCTGGTCGATCGAGCGTTTGATGAGCCTGGATGGATTTACGAAATAAAATGGGATGGCTATCGCGCTATCGCTTATTTGAATAAAAATGAAACCCGGATATATTCCAGAAATAACCTGGAATTTGCCCAATTTGAATTGGTGAAGAGCGCATTGGAAAAACTTGATATCAGTGCTGTTTTTGATGGCGAAATTGTTGCCCTGAAAGATGACGGTACGGCGAATTTCGGCGCCCTTCAAAACTGGAAGAATACCAAAAGCGCAGAACTCCATTATTATATATTCGATATACTATGGCTCGAAGGCTATTCATTACTGGATAAAACGCTGACCGAGCGCAGGCAAGTTCTCGAACATGTCTTGCCAAAAGATCACGAGGTTATCAAGATCAGCCAGGCTTTCCTGACCTCCGGCATAGATTTTTTTGATGCTGCTAAGCGGATGCACCTGGAAGGAATCATTGCGAAACGGGCGGACAGCTATTATTCTTCGGACAGCAGATCTCGGGAGTGGCTTAAGATCAAAGCGAAAAGACGTCAGGAAGTTATCATCGGCGGATATACCCGCAATGAAGGTACCGAAAAGTACTTCAGCGCACTGGCTTTAGGGGTATATGATGAGAAAGGGAAACTGAACTATATCGGCAAAGTCGGAACTGGTTTTAACCAGGCTGCACAAAAGGAGCTCATGGAAGAATTCGATAAGCGCATTACCAAAACCTGCCCATTTGCAACCACACCCGATGTGGATGAGCCCTCGCAATTCCGTCCCCAAAGGCTCGGAGCGAAGCCCACCTGGTTGAAGCCCCAGCTGGTTTGTGAAATCGAATTTGCGGAGATCACCAGCGACGGCAAGCTTCGTCAAGCCTCTTTCAAAGGATTGCGCACAGACAAAGATCCCAAAGAAGTCCGGCAGGAGATCGAAAAAGATACCGAAGCGGTCGTTGATCAAGTTAATCTCGATCACGATTTGAAAGATTCCAAAACTAGGGAGAAATCTACTCGACTACCGAAGTTTGAAAGGCAAGGAAAGAACTTTAAAAATTCCAGCCCTCCACTCATAAAAGGTTTGAATGATGCAGAAGAGAAAAAAATTGACGGGCACATCCTTAAATTCACCAACCTTAACAAGCTTTACTGGCCGGAGGATAAGGTAACTAAGCGGGATATGTTCAATTATTATGATGCTGTCGCACCACTGATGTTACCATACCTCAAAGATCGCCCCATGTCGCTTAACCGATTCCCGGGTGGCATCCATAGCCAAAGTTTTTACCAGAAGAACGTGAAAGAAACCGCGCCGGACTGGGCGCATACCATGCCGCACACCAATGAAAAAGGAGAGGAGAAAAGTTACCTGCTTGGGCACGACCGCGCAACGCTATTGTGGATGGCAAGTCTGGGCTGCATCGAAATGAATCCATGGTTTAGCCGTGCCTCCTTCCCTGAAAATCCCGATTATTGCGTCATTGACCTGGATCCAGATCAAAACACTTTTGAGCAGGTGATCCAAGCCGCCCAGGTTACGCATCAAATCCTTGAATCCATTGGTGTTCCCAGCTACCCCAAGACCTCAGGCTCAACAGGAATACATATCTATATCCCTCTTGGCGCGAAATACACTTATGAGCAAAGTCAGCTCTTCGCTAACCTCATTGTCCGCCAGGTCAACCGTGAACTGCCCAAATTTACCACACTCGAACGCGCTATTAAAAACCGGGGTGGAAAAATGTATCTCGATTTTTTGCAGAACCGCCCCGGCGCGACCATTGCCGGGGTCTATTCGCTTAGACCTAAACCCGGTGCCACGGTATCCATGCCTATGGAATGGGAAGAAATCAGGCCGGGACTTAAAATGCGGGACTTTCATATTTTCAATGCCATTGATCGACTGAAGGAAACGGGTGATCTTTTTGGAGGCGTTTTAGATAAGGGGATTGATATGCATCTGGTAATAAAAGATGCACAGAAACATTTTTCATAACTAAAAAAGGGAAAAAAATTTTATAATCCAAGCAACGTGATCAATTGCAAAACTTATTATTCAAAGGACATGTTGTGTCTTAAGAAATTGGATATGAAATATTTACATAATAAGGGTTGGAATTCCAAAGCTGTCTTCCTTGGTGCAATCGGTGCATTTACATTGATCAGCATTTATTTTTTCAAAAAAAGGAACCAAAAGTGTACCGGCAGGTCAAAATCTGCATCCCCGGCAACCGATGATCATTCCATCATTCAAGATAGACTTAATGCGGAAAGATATGTTTTCACTTTACCCGATGAAGCTGGCGATATCCAGGCCATCGTTGAAGCAGGCGGAGAATGCTATGCTGTCCACCTGAATGGAGAATATGCCGGCAGTATATGGCAGGAGGAGAACAGTGGATTACAGTGGAGTACCCACGAGGCCAAGCTGGAGCCTTATCTCTGGGAAATTTCAGCTAAACTCTCAGAAGCGTTTTCAAGAAAAGGCTTCCCTTCACTGCTGATGGGTGCCTATCCCGAAATTTTATCAACGAACTGGAAAACTAGTGAAACGCTCGAGGTCATTCTAAATGCTGAAACAGACATTGAGGTTTTCGGCACGTTCTTAAAAGATGAAGTGCTTAACCTTGTCCGTTTCGAGGAGCATTTAGACCTCATGGTAAAAAAGGAAAACGATGCATACTTTATCATCGTTACCATTAATTGACAAAACAACATTAGATCACCTTGTTCAAATTTATTTATTCGCATAAAACAAAAACATAATGGTAATGCCAATCAAGAGCAGCCCACTGATACTGCTGAGATCACAGAACGGTATTCAATAGAAGACGATTCGGATACCCTTGAGCCGTTCGAGGACACATCAGAACACCGGGAAATAAATTCCGATGACCCAAAGGACCTACAACATTGGGCTGATGAATTTCAGATTAATGTTGATACACTTAAATCAGTAATCGTTTTAAACGGGACCTCTGTTCGAGATATTAAGAAATACTTAAGCATTTAAAATCGCACTGCCCTAGCCAGGGAGATTACATGTCATCATCTGTATTGAGGGGCAATAGTAAATCGGGATCATTATTAGGTTTCTTCAATGTCGACACTGCATTTACCTTTTTGCCAACCTTGGTCCGTTTCATCAGTTCGGCAGGAAAGGTATCAAGCACGGTCATTTTACTTGTAACAGACAATGTTTTGCTTAGCCAAATCTCTTCTTCCTGCTTGGTTAAGATGACAGGCATTCTCGGCTTGGTATGTATCTCTGCAACCAATGCATTGGCTTCAGTTGTTAAAATCCCATAAGTCCTGAATTGCTCTTTCGTTTCAGGATCGACCCACTGCGACCATAGGCCTGCAAAACAAAACATCTTTCTATCTTTTACCGTGAAGCGGTAGGGTTGTTTATCGCCTTTACCCAGATCTTTCCATTCATAAAACCCGTCTGCAATGACTAAACACGTTTTATGATTGACCAGAAGCGGTCTCCATAAATTGCTCTCCATCGCCGTTTCGCATTTGATGTTCCAGGTGTCGCGTGTCAGCTTCAGGCTTTCAGCAAAATGCGGGACAATTCCAAAGCTCATTTGCTGAATAATATCGGGCTCATCGGCAGTAATGACCAGGCCTTTTTGAGTGATGGCCAGATTATAGTTTGGCGTCCATTCCGCCTGCAGTTGATGCGGATGCGTCTTCAATATTTCTTTCTCTTCTGCTGTTAAGGTATAACGTGCACACATGGTTATGAAGTTATGTTCAAATATAACACCACCAGATTGATCATGTTTTACTTTTTATGCTTTGCCTTTGGCTTGTCTGTAATTTGATTTAGTGTATCTGCTTCCTTAAGCAGATAGCGTTTTATTAGTGCTATCAGTTCTCTCATTATTTAACTTTTATGATATCGTTCCAATCTGTTGTATAACTGGGGCGAAGGAATTCACGTTTCATCGCCCATTTTTGATCTCTCCCCTCACCGGCCATCCTCAAAGTGCCCGCACCATAATGCAGGTTTAACTTATCCAGCACGCCCGATATCTTATCATGCTTTCCTCCGTTCCAGTCAGTGAATATGTTGAGCTGAACATCAGATTCAGGCAGTAGGCCTGTGGCGGTCACTTCGACCTTTTGAAAAAGATAGCCGCGCATATAAATCTTTTTCAATCCAAATAAAGCCACTTTGACCAAATCAACCGTATTGTTTACAGGATGCGCTAAAGGGATGGTAATCGAAGGGAAGGCCTGGGAAGATTCGGATGTGAACTTGTTGGTCAAAAGCCTGATAGATAAAACACTTGTACAAAGTTTCTCCCGCCTGAGTTTGACAGCTAATCTTGCAGCGTAGCTTGAAGTCGCCTCCTTAAGTTCATTATAATCTGTCGTTAGCTTTCCAAATGCCCTGC
>SEDB01000440.1 GCA_004210715.1 Pedobacter sp. | reverse complement strand
TCTGATGAATCAGCAGCATCTTTAAGTGAGCCGTTTACACCTTTTAAAAGCATTTGTATGGTTGCACCTACAATTTCAAGGTGACTGAATTCTTCGGTAGCAATATCCATCAGCATATCATATTTATCAGGATGGGGTTGTTTTGCACCAAATGCTTGAGTAAAATACTGCATGGCAGCTGCCAGTTCGCCGTTCTCACCGCCAAACTGCTCTAAAAGAATATTTGCAAAAACAGGGTCAGGCCTGGAAACCCTTGCATTGAACTGCAGGTCTTTTGAATGATGAAACATAAGCTTTGTGTTTTGTTAGTGAAGACTGTTGATCAATCTTCATCATATACACCTTAAAAAGTGGCGAACAGTTTGCATTATTATAAAAACAGGTATTAAGATTTTAACAAGTATTCAACACGGTTGAATCCCGTTATTTACACTCGTTAATGCAATAAAACAAGTACTTTATTTCAGTTAAACTATCAAACAAAGCTGTAATTTTGCATGTCTAATCTATATGATAATTAAAAAACTAATAATCAAAATACAAAATCGATTTGCAGGGAAACAGGTTAAACCTGGCTATGTTCAATTGACGACACCTCTTGGAAACCTTTTCGCCTTCAGTGGATTCATATTATCATTATTAAGCATTGTATTTTTTTACAAAGGATGTATCGAACATTCATGGTTTAATTACCATTACATGGCATATGGAATTTGCCTGGTTTTATATGCGGTCCTGGCTTTTTTCTCTTCCTTAAAGGTTAACGATCGGTTAATAGAGCATCAATAATTGCATAATAAATCCTAAACAATGAATTATGTTCTTAGGTTATAATTAAATCACTTAATGATGAATGTTTTAGGCAGTGAGTTGATGAGTTTATACAATGGTGATGTGGTGTTGATTATGCTAGCCATTGATATAATGGATTGCGATCGGCTTTATCATTATTTAACCATTGATGCTTATGAGTTTAAAAAACATGTTGCTGAAAACTTTCCGGAGGTTAATTATCTTTCAGTAGGATTTAAGAGTCCTAATGGGAAACTGGAATGGAACAAAAATTATATTGAACTTCCTAAATGGTACGACCTTAACTAATCATTAAAACTTTAATGTCTTATGAAAAAGAAATCACTAATTATAATATTTGGCTTTGCGCTGGCTTTAGCAGCTTGCAATGGTAAACAGGCAGATCAGAAAAATGCTGACAGTATGAACCGTTATACTGATTCTACAACGTTGGACACAAACACAATGGATAGCACACAATCTAACATCATGGCCGATTCAACTACCAATGCCCCTGCCGACGCCGGACATTAAATGATGCTAATTGTACTGCTTTAAATGTTTGCGATACTTATCTATCGCAGACATTTCTATTTTTAAGTTAGAAAATTTTAATGAAAACCATTGTCTTTTTTGGCGATAGCCTTACTGCGGGTTACGGACTTAAAGATCCGCTTACAGAATCTTTACCTGCCAGAATCAAGCAAATATTAAAACGGGAAGGATTCGACCATCTTGTGATAAACGCTGGCATGAGCGGTGATACCTCAACTTCCGGCCTTAACCGTTTACCAGATATTTTGGAGATGGATACAGATATTTTCGTATTGGAGCTTGGCGCCAATGACTTTTTACGAGGACATCCTGCAACTCTCGTGAACAATAATCTCCAAAAAATTATTTCGCAAGTAAAAGAGAAAAGAAAATAAAAGAAGGAGAAATGGATTTACTCCACTTCTCCCGCTCCCAACCCTTCTAAAAACCATCCCGATTGATATTCTAATTTTGCTGATTGTGAGCCAGATTCAGTACTTACCTTGATCGTAAAATCGTGGGCAATTACATGCTCTGCTTCCAGAATCTGTTTAGCCATTTTGCTATATTCCTCAGGATTTAAACCCTCTTTAATCACATAGCTTGGCGTTCCGCTATCAGACCAAATGGTTTCAACAAGCGCTTCATTAAATTTCCGCGTAATACGATCCAAATCTTGATTTTCGACTTTCATTAGGATGGTTGTTTTTAATTATTTTCAATTTATGGATGTCCACTTCCGCCAGCGGCGCCATAAATTTGTCCTGTTGCATAACTGGCATCACTATCGGCCAACTGAACATAGATAGAAGCTAACTCTGCAGGTTGGCCAGGTCTGCCTAGCGGAGTCTGACCACCAAATTCAACAATCGCATCTTGCGGCTGCCCACCACTTGTTTGCAGCGGTGTCCAAACCGGACCTGGAGCCACACCGTTAACACGAATACCTTTCGGACCCAATTGCTTAGCAAGTGATTTCACAAATGCCACATTTGCTGCTTTGGTTTGCGCATAGTCAAATAAATTCTCTGAAGGATCATATGCCTGAACAGATGAAGTTGATATAATTACCGAACCTTCTGGCAGGTGTGGTAAAGCCGCTTTAGTAATCCAAAATGGCGCATAAATATTGGTTTTAATGGTTTCATCAAAACCTTCTTCTGTAAGGTCGAGCAAGGATTCTACGGCCTGCTGATGACCTGCATTGTTAACCAAAATATTGATC
>SEDB01000439.1 GCA_004210715.1 Pedobacter sp. | reverse complement strand
AATTCTTATCATGTTTGTTAGGTCTAGTTATTGTAAAGACAATATAAATTCTTTGAATCGGTGGAAATTTAAGTCAATAGCATAATGTTGGCTAAAGCCGATATCCAAATCTTTTAAACAGGCAGCTAAAGCAGCCTGCAATAAATTCAAGTATTTCTTTACATTGCTGTTGGTTTTAACCAACAGATTATTTTATTTCTTTCCCGGAACCTGCTTAATCAGCCAGTTCACTAAATCATTTGTGGCTTTATAATTTTCCAGATCCTCCGGTAGTTTTCTGCCGTCGATATATTCATTGTAAAACCATGGGTCGCCAACGGCGAAAACTGTTCCTTTACCATATTTTGCTGTCGCGATAATTACATCGCCATTATCTGTTAAAGCGGAAACCGCAGGACTTTTTGCAACTATGGTTGATATTTCTTTGATGTAAACTTTTTTAGCTGTTTTAAAAATTGCATTGCCTGCAGGAATTTTAACTGCACCTTGCTCAAAGTTCGAACCCTGAACTTTATTACGGCTATCCTCATTAAATTTTATTCCGAACATTTCTGGCAAGGTATTGAATTTGGTAATCTCGCAATTGCCAACATCATTTAACAAGAGTACCAAAACACCACCAGCTTTAACCCATTCTGCAACTTGCTTGGCGTGGTCAGCATTCATAAAGTTCGGATTAGCCGTTTCCTTATGCGTATCCGGATCAACAATAATATAAATGTTGCTGCCTTTTAAGTTTGCGGTAGTAGGTGCTGATTTTAAGCTAGCTGTTTTTACGCCGGCATCATTAAACACTTTGCCGAATAAAGAGAAACCATTGTTATCATCTTCCTCCCACAAATAGTGGAACGGGATTTTATCGCCCGCTGGGCCAGTCATATATTCGTTGTTGAAGAAATTATCAACGGTAACCGTAAATCCTTTTCCTTGTTTTGGCAAAGCCGCAACTTCCATTTCGGCAGCTGCACAAATAAATGCACCCATGCCTTTCGGATCGTTTGTGATTACTTTTTCACTGATGTAATACTCAAAACTTCCATCGCGGTAACGTGGTTTCCCACCCAGACCAGAAACTGAAACTGTTTTGGTTAGGTTAATGCGTTCGTTACCCGCTTTTTCAACAAATTCTTTTTTCAAACCTACATAACCTTTGTTCGCGGCAGCCATAAATGATTGTGGCAACCAGCCATTGCGAACGCCTTTTGCCAAACCGTAAACAAACATGCTTGATGCTGAACTTTCCAGGTAGTTTCCCTTTCGTGTGGGCATATCTAAAATATCCCACCAAACACCAGATTTTGAATCTTGGTATTTTACCGTTGCCGTTGCTGTGCGGTTTAAAATCGCTAACAGCTCCTTATATTTTGGATGTTCTTTTGGGAAGTTGTCCAACACATCAACTAAAGCCATAATGTACCAGCCCATTGCTCTTCCCCAAAAATTCGGCGAAAGACCAGTTTTTTTATCCGCCCACTTTTCTTCCCTGCTTTCATCGTAGCCATGATAAAGCAAACCTGTTTTGGAATCACGGGCATTTTTTTCCATCCAGATAAACTGATTAGCGATATCGTCGAAATCAGCATCCTTTTTCATCAACTTCGCGTATTCTGCATAAAAAGGCTGGCCCATGTATAATCCATCCAGCCACATTTGATTAGGATAAATTTTCTTATGCCAAAAACCACCTTCTTTTGTACGTGGTTGCGTTTTAATCTGATTGTACAACTTGTTAACCGCTAACAAATACTTCTGCTGACCAGTTACTTTATACAACAATAATAAAGCACGGCCATTTTTAATGTTATCGATATTAAAATCTTCTGATTTATAGGTAGCGATATTTCCTTCCTTATCCAAATAAGCATCCATTGAACTCTGGATGTATTTGAAATATTTCCCATCGCCGGTATTGCGCCAAACAGCAGCAGCACCTTCCAAAACTACACCCATATCATACGACCATCTCGGACCTTTTGGCCCTTTCAAAACGGTTGTATCCTGCCATAAAGTTTCCATCGCTGTGAGCGTTAACTGCTCAGAAAGTTTCTTTTGGGCAAATAAACTTTGAGCTGAAATGGTAAAACC
>SEDB01000079.1 GCA_004210715.1 Pedobacter sp. | reverse complement strand
TTGAGCCTAAAGGTTTAGGAGCCATCAGCACTTTTGATATGAAACGTGCTGAAGATATTTATTGGTTAGCGCACGAAGAGGCATTGATTACCATTAAAAATACGCCGAAGATAAGGGAGTTAATAACGCCGAAATCATTGCCAAGCGCAAAATAATTCGACTATGATTTTAAAGCTATCAATCTTTCCCCATCCAAAACCGGTATGGCTGTACAAACATTTAGTTGCAGGCAAAACACCACATCTTCTTCAATATTTAATTGAGCAAGGCGGTGGCTATGGGAAGATTTGTGCAGGTATTTCCTTAAATCATCTTTAGCTAAAGTATATAAATCTTCAGCGGCTACGCTAGAATCATCAAAATGTTCGAAGTTTTTACGCAGCTTATTTACAACAGCACCAGCAAATAAAGTATCTTCTAAATTAAATTGGTCTTTCCAGCCGGCACACAATAAAAGCACATTTTTATCCTGATTAGCCAGATAATCACAAAGTGAATCTAAATTTAAAAAGGAGCCAATTACAACTTGATAGGCACGTTTATTAGCCAGGTGTAATGCTTTTGTACCATTTGTTGTGGTCAAAACAATTGTTTTGCCTGCTACCTTTTCTTTCGTGTAAGAAAAAGGAGAATTTCCGAAATCATATCCTACTACAACTTCGCCATTACGCTCTGCAGCCAACAAATAGCCTTTATCACTGTAGTTTAAACAATCTTCCACATTAGCAACCGGAATAATGGCTTCCGCACCGTTTTCAATTCCGTAAGTAATGGATGAAGTAGCACGTAAAATATCAATCACGACAACAATACTTTGTTCGATATCGTATAAATCGATCAAAGCAGGCGTTAAACAAACTTCTATTTTTTTTGACATATTCTGAGTATCAAGTAGTTATTATCAAGTATCGAGACAACCATCTTGATACTTGATACTAACTACTTATATCTATTTATAAAATGGGAACTTAACAACTTTAGCCTTAATTGGCGTATTACGAATATTGATAAAAATTTCTGTACCTTCTTTCGAAAATTCTTTAGCTACATAACCCATACCAATTGCTTTTTGCAACGATGGCGCTTGTGTGCCTGAGGTTACTTTACCGATAATATTTCCATCAGCATCAGCAATTTCATAATCATGACGCGGGATTCCTCTATCAATCATCTCAAAACCAATTAATTTCCTCTCAATACCTGCTTCTTTTTGAGCCAACAAATTTTCTGAATTGGTAAATAATTTTGAGAATTTAGTAATCCAACCTAAACCAGCTTCAATCGGCGACGTTGTATCATCGATATCATTTCCATACAAACAGAAACCCATTTCTAAACGCAAAGTATCACGGGCCCCTAAGCCAATTGGTTTAATATTTTGAGCTCTACCTGCCTCAAAAATGGCATCCCAAATTTGATCAGCATGCTCATTATCGAAATAAATTTCAAAACCACCTGCACCGGTGTAACCTGTAGCAGAAATCACAACATTATCAACACCGGCAAAAGTTCCTTTCACGAAAGTATAATATTCCATCGATGCCAAATTAACATCAGTTAAACTTTGCAAAGCATCAGCCGCCTTCGGACCTTGAATCGCTAAAAGAGATGTTTTATCAGAAATGTTGTGCATCTCCACATCCTTATCGTTAAATTGTTGAATCCAATTCCAATCCTTTTCAATGTTCGATGCATTAACAACCAACATATAAGTTTTGTCGTCAATTTTATAAACTAAAAGATCATCAACTATACCGCCATCTTTATTCGGCAAACAAGAATATTGAACTTTCCCATCATACAATTTAGAAGCATCGTTACTGGTAACCCGTTGAATTAAATCCAAAGCATTTTCGCCTTTTAAAATAAACTCACCCATGTGGCTCACATCAAAAACACCTACGCTATTGCGTACAGTTGCGTGTTCTGCGTTAATACCTTCATAAGTTACAGGCATATTGTAACCTGCAAATGGAACCATTTTAGCGCCTAAAGCGATGTGTTTTTCTGTTAAAGCGGTATTTTTCATGCTTAATATTTAGTTGCGCAAAAGTAGTAAGAAAACAGCAATGTTTTGAAGCTAAATTTCGATGAATTTAAATAGTATTTGAAAATGTAAGTCAGTATTTCATTGCATTCCCTGCTCATATCTTTATATTTATTACATAACAATCAGAAAAAGGGAGGCAAGTTGAGGTCCTGCTAGACACGAAATATTAAAGATGTCGACGTGATAGGATTATCCTTCCTTTTTTTACTTCTTAAAGTCAGGACAGTACCTTTTGACCAGATCACAGTATCCGGATCAGCGATTAACATGAGCAAAGACTGAGAGTAGTTCCTGGTTGTTTTATTCTAATTATAGACTATGAGCAATCTAAAGTATTCAATCGGGATCGATGTGTCCAAAAAAGATTTTCACTGTTGCCTTTCGGTTATCGATACGGAGCAGTTTGTAAAGGTTAAATCTACCCACAAGTTCACAAATTCTACGTCAGGGTTTAAGCTCTTGATTGAATGGGTAAGGCGTAACAGAAAAGAGGATTTACAGGTCTTCTATGTGATGGAAGCCACAGGTGTATATCATGAGCAACTTGCCTGGTATCTACATAACAAGGATTTTTCAGTAAGCATCCTTCTGCCTAATAAAGCGAAGAAGTATCTTCAGGCAAACGGTGCCAAGTCCAAGAACGACAAAATAGATGCACGAGGCCTGGCACAGATCGGAGCTGAGAAAAAACTTGATCTCTGGATACCACCGAGCCGGAAACTTTATAACCTGAGAAGCTGTACACGCCAGCATCAGAGTCTGAGCGAAATGCACTCTGCGATCAATAACCAGCTTGAAGCGATCACCCATAGCCAGTTCCAGAGTAAGGATATTATCAGGCAGATGAAAAAAACAATGCGCCTGCTGGAGCAGCAAATAAATGAAATGGATAAGATTATTGAGGAAATAGTTAAGAAGGATGAGGTACTCAACTTCCATTACAAAAATATATCGGAAATAAAAGGTATAGCCATGCTTTCATTTGCAGTGATTGCGGCTGAGACGAATGGTTTTGTATTGTTCAAAGATGCGGGATCACTTATCAGCTACGCAGGCTACGATGTGGTTGAGAATCAGTCGGGAAACCATATCGGTCGGACCAAGATCTCCAAAAAAGGAAATTCAAGGATAAGAAGAATCCTACATATGCCAGCACTATGCGCTGTTCGTGAGGATCAGCCACAATTTAAGAATCTATAAAAAATAATAGCCCCTGAAAAATCAGAGGCTACACATGATAAAATTCCAGAAGGAAGATTTCACTAAACAAATTTATTAAAAAATATCAACTTTAATTTGGTTTTGAAGACAGTACCTTTCCGCTTTACTCGCCCGAAAGAAAAATTCGGGCTTCATGTTCACTTTAATCAAGTTTATTATACAAAAAACACTGCTCATCACTTTAATTACCAAAAAACCTAACAAGTTATTATATTCGTTTAACTGGTTGGATAATACAGTGAAGATCAGTACCGAAACTAACCAAAGAATCTCAGAAAAAATGACCACTGCAATTATAAAAACCACTCCAGACACAGAGATTGCGACAACCAGGATTTTCAATGCGTCGCAAGAACTTGTTTACAAAGCCTGGACAAACCCGGCTCATTTACAAAAGTGGTGGGGTCCAAATGGATTTACAAATACTTTTAATGAGTTCGATTTTAGAGTAGGTGGCAAATGGAGTTTCATCATGCATGGGCCAGACAAGGGCAATTATCCTAATGAATGTGAATTTATCAAAATCGAAAAACCATCCCTTGTAGCATGGAAAAGGCACTCGAAACCACATTTTCAGGTACTTGCTACCTTTCATAAAGTATCAGACAATGAAACGAAAGTTATTTTTAAAATGCTTTTCAATTCTCCAGAGGAGTGTAGTAAGCTCAAGCCTTTCGTGGTAGATAAAAACGAAGAAAACTTCGATAGATTAGAGGTAGAATTGAATAAAATGAAACTTTGAAAGCATAGATGGAATACCGCTCACAAATAAATAAATTGTTGCTGGTTTTAAGTATAGCTGGACTACAATTCGCTTGTCAAACAAAATCAGTAAATAAACCCAATTCGGCACAATTAAGTATAACTTCAAAAAAAGATTCGATAGACACTGTGATTTTATCAGATTTTAAAATACAGAATGTTGTTGCATATCGATTAAAATATGCAACCATCGTAGTTAAACAATCTGATTTCGAAAAAAAACTCCGTTCATTGTGGCAAATTTATAATGATGGTATGCAGGATATGGCAAGTGAAAAAGACAGAGATTTTGCTACTACCTACACTGCAAGGTTTAAAGCATTAGATTCGACTCTTAACTTTTTTAAGTTGGTTAAGAAGCCCAACATTATCTACCTGAACCATACCTATTTTGAGCAATTCGATTTTCGGCCATTAATGGATTTCGGAGATAAAATTGATAGCGGCACTTGCGCTATATTTAACGAAAAAGGCAAAAGGCACTTCAAAATTATCAAAAAGCTATTTTCGTGGTATGAAGGACCCAGAGATGCTGGGGGAAGTAGAAGATATTTTATAATAGCAAAAAAAGATTTCTTTTATGAGGAATTAGATTGGATTTCATAAAACTAAGCACTTACCAACCCCTCATAAATCTTAAGCATTTTGCCAGCAATCAGCTTTATTCCATGGTCATTCTCTACCGTTTTCCTGGCATTCTCCCCTATTTCCAACCATCGTTTTGGGTTGATGATACACTGAAGAATATACCTGTAAAATTCATCGGCAGAATCGGCTATTAAAATATCATACCCATGGCGACAATTGATTCCTTCAGCGGCAGTGGTTGTGGCAATGATACATTTTTTCATCGCCATGCCCTCAATAATTTTAACCCGCATCCCCGTACCAGAAATTAAAGGAACAATCATGATCGCCTTTGAATTCATAAATTCAATCGCATCAAAAACTTCGCCCTCAACAATTAAATTATCAGAATCATACTCAAAAAAATGTTTTTGCATATTTTTTCCTGCGATGTAAAAGCGAAGATCTTTATTCAGTTTTTCAATATCTGGCCAAATATCATCCAGAAACCATTCCAATCCTTCTTGATTAGGTCTCCAATCCATTGCTCCTAAATGGAATAAAGTCGGAAAACTTGTTTTTGACTGATCTATTTTGTACTTATCTAAATCAATAGCTACAGGAAAAACAGACATCGGCACTTCGCATCCAAAACGGAGAATACTTTGACGATCAGGCTCGCTAATGGCAAATATTTGATGAAAACGATTGATTTGATCGGTTTCATAAGCCTTTAGTCTTTGCGCCAGGAAAGCAAGGTATTTTCTCCGAATCAAAAACCTTTCTGAATGCGCAAGCCGTTCCCACATCGTAAATTCAATGTTGTGCGCCCTATATATCAGCTTTGCATTACTATTTGCCTTAACAACATCTAAATAAGGTACCACAAATAATCCTTCAAACTGAATGACATCGAATGTGTTTTCACGCAATATATTCTCTAATTGTTGCGTTCCCTCCTCACTGTAATAGCGAGATACATTGTAAGATTGGTTAGTGAAAATGTTAAAAAAAGCCGCCCAAACATTTACTTCAGTATCTACATCAACCGTGTGGTATTTTATTTGTTCGAAAATAGGATCGTTTAAATCCTCAATATCAATACTTCCCTTTATAGGGTTGAGACTAAACAAAGTGATATCAGCACCAAGTTGCAGCAGGCCTTTCATAGTGTTGTACACCACAATTGGATAACCACTATTTGGCGGAAAGGGAATCCGCTTAGTTATCAAAAGTATTTTCACAATGTTGTGAAAATACGAAAATTAGGCGTTTTTTGAAAACAATTCCAGCTGAGGATCGCTTACATTGAAAGTTTTTCTGTGAAATGGCGAAAGCCCGATTTCAATTACCGCTTTACGATGGGCAATAGTTGGGTATCCTTTATTCGATAGCCAATTGTAATGAGGAAAATCGAGATGGAGGTTGCTCATGTATTCATCCCGATGTGTTTTTGCCAAGATGGATGCAGCCGCAATGTTTAGGTATTTACCATCACCTTTTATTACGCAGGTGTGCGGAATTTCAGGATAAGCTTTGAAACGATTCCCATCAATAGCCAGATAGCCTGGCCTGGTATGAAGTTTTTCTACGGCTCTATGCATCGCCAGGAAAGATGCATTTAAAATGTTAATGCGATCAATCTCTTCATGATCACAGCTTGCCACAGCCCAGGCAAGCGCTTCTTTTTCGATGATTGGACGGAGTAAATCCCTTTGCGCATGCGTTAATTGCTTAGAATCATTTAATCCTTCGAGCACAAAGCCTGTTGGTAAAATTACTGCTGCCGCGAATACTGGCCCAGCCAAACAACCTCTTCCAGCTTCATCACAGCCCGCCTCTAAAAATTCTTCTTGAAAACAACTCAATAGCATGATGCAAATTTAAAGAATAACGACAAAATTTTGTCAATCGGATAATAAAGGATTAAATTAGTTTTAAACAATGATTTTTATGCATTACAATGAACTCCTTGCCAGCCGCATTGCGGAAAAGTTAATGCACTTGCCAGATGTTGAAGAAAAAGAAATGTTTGGCGGGCTGGTGTTTATGGTTAACGGAAAAATGTGTATCGGTGTGATGAAGGATAAAATGATGCTTAGAATAAACCCTGAAATCATTGACTCCTTAACCGATATGGATGGATGGGAGCAAATGACCATGGGAGGTAAATCAATGAATGGCTATATTTTGGTTTCTGAAGATGTAATTAACCAAAATCAGGCTTTGAATTTCTGGATCAATTTGGCGCTGGAGTTTAATCCGCTTGCCAAAGCATCAAAAAAAACGAAAATTAAACAGTAGTATTTTGGCCCTTTACATCAAAAGCATCGCGTAAGCCAATGGCTAAAACATTAAATGCATAAACGGTTAACATAATGGCCAAACCTGGTAAAACGGCTAAATATGCAGCATCCATAATGATGTAGCCGTAATGCTCCTTGATCATGCTTCCCCAGCTTGCCATGGGTGGCTGCGCACCAAACCCAAGAAAACTCAGGCCAGTTTCTAGCAAAATAGCCGATGCAAAATTTGATGATGCAACTACCAAAATTGGTCCGGCTATATTGGGTAAAATGTGTTTGATGATGGTTCTCGAGGTACTAAAACCTAAAGCCCTTGCTGCTTCTACAAATTCTACTTCTTTAAGCGCCATTACTTGTCCCCGCACCAAACGGGCAACATCAACCCAGGTGGATAAACCCACCGCTATAAAAATTTGCCAAAAGCCTTTACCCAAAGCAAAAGATATCGCAATAACCAATAACAATGATGGCAATGACCAAACTACGTTCATGAACCAACTGATTGCCGCATCAATTCTACCGCCAAAATAACCGGCAATTGCACCCAAACTAACACCAATAAATAACGAGATTAATACTGCCATCAATCCTACAGAAAGCGAAACACGAATCCCCAAAATCATGCGACTTAATAAATCACGTCCATAAATATCAGTACCCAGCCAGTAGGTTTTTTCGTAAACGTTATACATTTCGAACAATGTCGCTTGTGTTCCTAATTTAGAATATGGTGTACATCTAGGACATATTTCATTTAAACGGTATTTAATTTCTTTCGCCTTCTCCTCCTCGCCAATGTAAGGAGTGATGAAAACATCATTATTAACAATACGATAAGAAGTTATTGGAACGCTTGTGACGTTTGATTTTTGCCCGCTTAACATCCGCTCAAAAAAACCAACTTCTTTAACATTTGGACTTTTATTGAGAATAATAAATTTAAAAGTGCTTCCCGGTTTTTTCTTATTGAGCGGTAAAATCTGGGTATTGGCGTTAGGGCTGCTGTCTGGAGTAATGATATAGCCTAAAATCCCCATCAACACCAAAAGCAAAATAAAAATAAGACCGCTAAAGGCAAGCTTATTCCGTTTAAATTTTAACCATACTTTTTTTGATGGGCTATTATCCATTATTTAACCATCCTGCCTTTCCAGTTGTATTTTCCACTGTTTCCGGCGATGCCGATGTAAACGATATAAAGTATGTGCAACACATTTAAAGCAGGAATTAAGACCAATAACCTGCGCCTTTTTGCAAAGCCGGTCACATCCCATAAAAATAATGTTTCTAAAATCATTTTAACCAATAATTGATAAAATGTTATCGATAAAAAACCCGGAATAAATAAACCTGTAACAAAATTGGCCAGAATACTCAGGTTAAAAACCCAAACAAAAACACCTAAAACAATTACAGCTTTATTTTTATACCGTGTACTTTTTGAAGCCCAGCGTTTACGTTGCTGAATAAATGAACTCAGATTTTCTTTAGCATGGGTATAAACAATGGCGTTCGTATTTTTCAGAAAACCTATTTTATTGGGATATTTTGCTGCAATCTTATGTAGTAAAAGTTCATCATCGCCAGATGCCAGATCATCAATTCCCTGGAAGCCACCAACCTCATAAAAAGTACTTTTCTCATATGCCAGGTTAGCGCCATTACAGGTAGATGGTTGTTTATTCCCGATAGTGGAAGCACCTAAGCCAATCAAGTACAAAAATTCTAAAGATTGCAGCCTCTCAAACAGACTTTTTTCCTCAAAGTATGCCACTGGAGAGGAAATCATTTTGTAACCTTTATCCTCATAAAAGCCAACCACAGTAGCGAGCCAGCTTTCACCCATTTTACAATCAGCGTCGGTTGTGATAATCAGATCTCCTGAACAAGAACCAATGGCAGTTTGAATAGCCTTTTTCTTGTACGAGTTTAGAGCCCTATCCTCATTCAGCCTAATTAATTTCACGCCTTTATCAGCATAAGAACGAACAATTTCAGCCGTTCGATCTGTAGAGTGATCATCAATAAAAATAATTTCAGTTAAATTTTTGGGGTAATCCTGGGCAACTAAATCATCAATTGTTCTCCTGATGTTTTGCTCTTCATCCCTGGCGGCAACAATTACAGAAACTTTGGTTTTTGGTTCTGTAATGGTAAAGTTAAACAAGTTTAGGTTGTGCCAACCTTTTATGAAAGTAAGCACTAAAAAACCATAAACCAAGGTTAGCGCAGCAGATAAAAGACTAATTAGTTTTAGCAGTTCCAAAAAAATTGAGTTTAAAAACGAAATAAGTGCCTAAGATAGCAGGAATAATAATATTTATCAGCCAAATACTGGCAGTACATGCAATAACTGCAATATGTTGATCGGTTACATGTTTGAATAATTCAACAGCGGTTACGCTTCTGATTCCCACGTCAAAAAGATCTAATGATGGCAATGCAGATTGGATCAGGAACAATAAACAGGTCATCATCACAATATCCATGTATTGCAAACCTGGAATTAGCCAAACAAACAAAATAAAATATTGCGAGCTGAAAACCGCATACCTCGCTAAGCAGAATAACATAATTCTAAAAAGTTCGCCTTTGCGGTATCGACCTAAAATGCTGTAGAATTTTTTGTACTTACGAGTGAACTTAAAGGATAGCAGAATCCCATTAAGCCATTGAATATTATAATAAAAAACAATGAAGAACAAGCAGAATGCCAGTGCAAGCATCACTATGGCTAAAAAAACCAAATGATCTATCGGGACAAACCTGTAAATAAAAAAACAGGCGGCTATTGCGCCAAATACATTCGTTAGAACCAGCTGACCAATATTTCCAACAGTCATGGCCACAATGCCAACAATTCTTCGCTTAGGGGAAAGAAAGAAAACCCTTCCGCCGTATTCACCTAACCGGTTGGGGGTAAAAATAGCGAGTGTTAATCCACAGAAAACTGATTCGATGGCCCGATAAAAACTGATAGACTCAATCTGACGCATTAATCTTTTCCACTTTGCGGCCTCTAGAAACCAATTGGCAAACATCAATAAAACGACTAATCCAATTACACTAAAAATTTCTACCTGGGAAATTCCTTTTAATAAGGAGCCAAAATTTTCGAGGTTTTTATTGGCAACAAGCTTATTATAGATAAACCAAAATGCAAATACAACGATTGCAGCTTTTATAAGGATGGATAATATTTTTTTATTCTTGCCTATCAAGATTATCTTTTTAGTTTGCAAATATGCTTAATATTGCTGTAATGTTGAACGAAAAAAAGGAACGGATAATTATGGGCATCGACCCCGGCACTGCGGTAATGGGTTATGGCTTAATTTTGGAGAAGGGAAATAAAACAGAACTAATTAGTTTAGGCGTGGTTAAGATGACTCATCTTGATGATCCATTCCTAAAACTTCAGCGAATTTTTGAAAAAACGGTAGTTTTAATCGATCAATACAAGCCTGATGTTTTGGCAATCGAAGCTCCTTTCTACGGGAAAAACATTCAGGTTCTTTTAAAACTTGGAAGAGCACAAGGCATTGCCATTGCAGCTGCACTCTCCAGAAACATCTCAGTAACTGAATATTCGCCTAGAAAAATCAAACAATCTATTACAGGAAACGGAAATGCCACTAAAGAGCAAGTGGCAGCCATGTTACAACGTTTATTAAACTTTAAGGAAACACCAGAATTTTTAGATGCGACTGATGGTTTAGCCGTTGCAGTTTGCCACTCCTTTCAAAAAATAACTTCTGGCGGAAAATCAAAAACCTATTCAGGTTGGGAATCATTTGTAAGCGATAACAAAACCAAGGTTAAGGGTTTGGCTGTGAAAGCGAAGAAATAGAAATAGTTTCAGTCGGTGAGACACAGACTGAAAGATTAATTTCAATTTTAAACGCTGATGAACAAAGTCGTCATTGCGAGGCACGAAGCAACCTCATCGAAAAAGATTGCTTCGTGCCTCGCAATGACGTAAGATAAAAACTTAAACTTTCCTCCTATTGGTCGGTGTCTCCACCGACCAACTGATTTGCCATTGTTGCAATCTTTGAAATAAATAACTATTCGATCATCCTGAAGCAATACATTTTGGAAAATGATTACCAGATTAAGGTCTATTATTGTACTTGCGCTCGTTTCTAACGAGTGCATAAATGGTATTTCGATTAAATCGTAACAGACGATTGGTTATCACACGCTCGTTAAAAACGAGCGCAAGCAGAACAAAAGAAACACTATTGCCTGTTATCCATCAAATTCTTTGTCGCCAGTTCCATTGTTATTTTGTTCTTTCTCACAAAATACCTGATGATAAAAAACACGCCAAGTCCAACTAAGATTAACATCCAAAGGTTTGCAAGGGCAAGAATGATTTCTTTAAAAATTGTCCAACCATTTACGATATTCAGCCAAAGCCTGTTTGCAAAACCAGGGCGGTAATCATACAAATTATCATTGGCTACAGTCATGGTGCTTACCGTATTATCCTGATAAAAATTGAGTGTAATCGTACTAAACTTTACCCGATCATCAATTTGCATGTTTGCGATTTTTTTATCGATGTAATCATCCTTGATGTACAATGATGATTCTACATTAGCGCTCTTTTTGGTAGCAACTTTATTAATTTTCTCGATAGCTTCAACTCTATTTTGAGCCTTTAATTTGTTGGCCAGATAAACAATGCTTTGATCATCCATTTTCATTGCAGCACTATTCACAAACACAGCCATTTTAGAAATGGTATTGGTAAATTCATCAAGTTTTTCTGATGGCACTTTAGCAACCAGATATCCTTCCGTACGGTAAGAGGTAATTTCTTTCAGCGAATCGGTTGATTGTTTAACCTTTTCAGTTTCCTGGATAGAACTTTCAATGGAAAATTCAGCAACTGCCCCACCTTCTGCCTTGATTGTTTTACTCAATTTTTCTTTGGTTTGCTGCACATCTTTTACGCGAAAGCGCATATCGGCAGTTTTGATGATCTTCTCAATGGCTGATGTATCTTCTGCAACAGTATCGGC
This sequence comes from Pedobacter sp., assembly GCA_004210715.1. GTDB lineage: Bacteria > Bacteroidota > Bacteroidia > Sphingobacteriales > Sphingobacteriaceae > Pedobacter. The sequence goes on along the minus strand of SEDB01000079.1, from coordinate 909 downwards.
CATTTCAGCTTTACTCGAACTGGCGTATTCTTTTTTTTCGCTATTGCAGCCAAAAATTGTTAAAGCAATGGCAACAGCAATGATATTCCTTTTCATGATTCAGTGGTTCTAATAAATTAATCATTTTAAATATTTGCTTCAAATGGCCATTTGAATGAGCGCTTTGGTTAGTTTATTTCGCTCTGTTTTCCCTTTATACAAAAAACGGATTTAGGTAACCCAAGTAAGTTAGCAGTTGGCATTCAGAAGTTATTTTTTTACAATTGGCAGCTCAAAGGTTAGAAACAGTATTTTGAAAAGCAATTGCATTGGTTGGCAGGAAAAATCAGTCCCGCCATTCGCTGTAGCCCTCTCCCGATGAAAAACCGGAATTCGGGGCTGTCGCTATTGTCGGGTTTAAAATAGCAAGGTTAACCGCTGCCATCTAAACCTGACAGTAACGAACACGACCCTATTTATTTAAAATGGCGAGTAAAGTGAATGGCAGGACTTTCGACACCGATTATTGGATAAACTGCTTTCCCAAAAAAAAGATGAAAACAAAAAAGCCGATGATATAGCGATATCATCGGCTTTTGTATTTAGAGAGAAAATATTTTATGCATCTAAAATTTTGAATACACCTTTAATGCTGATGATTGCACCAATGAAAAGGATAATCCATGAAACTAATGATAACACCCAAGAATCGAATGCGAAACGAGCGTAAGTACCAACCATACAAATCAATACACCAAAAATCATTAATTTATAAATTCCTGGCTGGTTAGCCGTTTTCATACTTTCTGTATTGTGCTTTAATTCGCTGTTCTCCATAATGTTTATTTTTATGATGCAGCAAAAGTAATACTTATTGCTGAATATTTATAACGGTTTAGTAACTTTTTAATCGTTCTAAACGCTGTTTTG
>SEDB01000438.1 GCA_004210715.1 Pedobacter sp. | reverse complement strand
AACATTTCCACTGAAATTATAGTTACCAACCAGGTAATCCAAACCTAAAGCAGCACCATAAGAAGTCACTTCTCCGGCAGCATTAACCGGAACACCAAACTTCACAAAAGTTGGAGCAGCCAATGTTCCTACATTCTGATAAACATCTACAGCCGTAATAAAATCTTTATAGATATTATAATAACCGTAAGCATCAATTAATAAATTTGGAAGGATTAATCCTTTATAACCCAATTCATACGATTGAACGCTTTCCGGGCGAACGCCACGATCATCAAAAGTATATTGTTGCAATAAAGTTGGGTTAGGTGTACCTGTTGCGGCAGATGCCAGGAAAGCACGATAACTCACATCTGTAAAAGCTTTATTGCTATTAAGTTTATATTTATCAAACATGATTTCTGGTAAACCACCAATCAATCGTTGAGAACCGCCACCTACAGACAAATCGATGTATTGATTTTGAGTGGTTGGATTACGATAGCCTGTTTGATAAGAAGCCCTGATGTTATTATTTTTAGCCACTGTGAAAACCCCGGTAATACGTGGCGTAAAACGACCTTCAAAATTCATGCTTTTATCGTATCTGCCCGCAAAAGTGAACTTCACTTTATCATTGAACATCCTTTTACCAATTTGGGCAAAGGCTCCATACTCATTGATATCAATCGATTCGGTCAAGTCATTGAAAATTGTACCTGCAGAATTCATAGTGATATAAATTAGATTTATCATCGAACTTAGCACCATAAACACCCGTACCAAAATTTGTAGCACTTATATTGGTGTTCATAATGTTTTGTTTAGCAATTTCAAACTGTGGGCTACCAGGCTCAAACCTGCCTTGATTAGCCACACCTCTGGCGGTTACATGCGCTGCTGCATCACTTTGTCCAGCTGCTCTTGCGCCAACATAATTGCCGATATACTGTGGAAACCAGGTAGTAGATGGCTTAGAAACTTCATTTATGTAACTTCCTAGGATAGAAGAAATGTATGAATCTCCTGAACGCTCCTGAGTGGTATATCCCTTGATAGAGAAATCCTGACCTTTAACCTCTAATTTATACTGACCAATGTTAAAATTGCGCAATGAATAGCGGTCAGATCCTGTGTAAACCGACGTACCAGTTCCCCAATTGGCCTGTGCAACTGCCTGAATGGTGTTGGTAATGTTATAGTAAACTGCGCCTGATGCTTTTAAAGATTTGGTATCATAATCTACCAGGTCTCTTTCATTGTAACCTGTTCTGGAAACATTTTGATCAGGAATCAGATTTGCTTTTAATCCTACATAAAATGGAAGATAGTTTTGAACCGCAGGACGTAATGCCGCTGGCAACCCAGCTAGAAAACCAGCTTGTTGAGCAGCATTTGGGATTGCAGCACCAAAAGCACCATCCATTAAGGTTTTGATATTTGGAATTGCACCCCCAGAACCTGCATTAATACCCGAAATTGTTGCGTTTTGAACACTTAAAGCTACGTTACGCATATTCTGACTCACTTCATCACCGTAAACATTTATACCATCGTAATTGGTATCACTGTTACGATCTCCAGATTTAAACATCCTTGCATTACGATCAAAGTTAGAATAGTTTGTACCCATCCAGTCTTTTGCCTGCAAAAATGAAAATGCGGCTTTTACACCAAATTTATTGTTCCATGATTTTGCCACACGTACATCCAACTGGTTGAACGGCTGAACACTGCTATTATCATCATTTACATGATTTATACCGGTTTTGTATTGAAAGCTTGCTCCCTGGTATTTGAAAGGATCTTTTGAGGTCATCAATAAGGTTCCATTGATACCCCCAGCACCATACAAAGCTGAAGAGGCACCTGGCAAAAGTTCCACGTTATCAACGTCAAGCTCCGTGATACCCACAATATTACCAACCGAGAAGTTTAATCCCGGGGCCTGGTTATCCATTCCATCAATATATTGGTTAAAACGTGTGTTACCGTTTGAATTGAATCCACGTGTATTGATAGATTTGAAGGTTAAACTCTGCATGCTGCTCTCCACACCTTTCATATTGTTTAACGCATCATAAAACGATGGTGCAGCAATTTCACGAATGGATGCAGCGCTCATTCTTTCAATGGAAACAGGAGATTCCAAAATGCGCTCTGGTGTTCTCGAAGCAGAAACAACTACATCACCTCCTAAGGTAACGGCCGTTTCCAATTCAATGTTGATACCTGCTGTATTGCCGGTAACCTGACGTTCTACAGTTCCATAACCAACATAGGAGGCAACTAATACAAAAGGGATTTTTGCGCTTGTTGTAAATGAAAAAGTTCCATCGCCTGAAGATGCAGTACCACCTGTTTGCCCTTTAATGGTCACGCTTACTCCAGCCAATCCTTCTTTTGATTGCTTATCTTTAACGGTTCCACTAACCGTTATGTTCTGTGCCTGTGCAGCAAGATTTATTGCAAACACAAAAAATAACACATACAAGATCTTTGTAAAGTTCCTACTCATAAATGATTAATATTTGGTTAGTTGTATTATTAGTTAGGATAAACTTAATTGCTTTTTTTGAATTAAACAAATTATGTTAGCATAATAATTTCAATCATTTTTATAATTTTTTTAGCTAACCATTATCTATGAATAAAATTAAAGCTCTATTCTGTGTAATAATCCCCGTAGCGCTCGCCTTCCTGTTTAATACCAAATTTGGTCAAAACCCTCCAATTTTAAAGTTTTTAAATCCTTTTATGGGTTTTTGGCAAAATGCAGAGAACAACCATTTTATGTTCAATCATAAAGCAAAAATTAAAGGCGCAATAGATAAGATTGAGATTGTATTCGACGAGCGGATGGTTCCCCATATTTTTGCCCAGAATGACCATGATCTTTATTTGGCTCAAGGGTATGTTACGGCTATGCATCGCCTTTGGCAAATGGATTTCCAAACCCGCTTTGCGGCAGGGAGAATTAGTGAGGTGGTGGGCGAGAAAGCCATTGAGGTTGACCGCTACCAACGCAGAATGGGAATGGTTTACGGCGCCGAAAATTCACTAAAAGGCATGATGGCTGAACCTAAATCCAGGGAAATGATTTTAGCCTATACTGAAGGTATCAATGCTTACATCAAAACACTATCAAAGGCAAATTACCCGTTGGAATATAAATTACTTGATTTCAAGCCAGAAAGCTGGACTCCGGTAAAATGTGCGTTGCTGTTAAAGCAGATGTCTGCTGTTTTAGCAATGGGTTCTGATGAATTTTACATGACCAATATCCTCAAAAAATTTGGACCTGAAATAACCAAAGATCTTTTCCCTGACTATCCATTTAGAGAAGATCCGATCATCCCTGTTGGCACAAAATGGGATTTTACCCCGCTTGCAACCCCAAAAGTTCCGGAGAGCTTTACCAAAGCCATTACGGGAGAAGTAAAAACAAAAGAAAAAATTGAAGGAATCGGGAGCAATAACTGGGCATTGTCTGGCTCGAAAACGGCTTCAGGTTATCCTATATTGGCAAACGATCCACACCTGGATTTAACATTACCATCCATTTGGTACCAAATCCAATTGCATGCACCAGGCATCAACACTTATGGTGTATCACTTCCAGGCGCTCCTGGAGTAATTATTGGTTTCAATCAAAAAATTGCCTGGGGCGTCACCAATGTAGCAGCCGATGTGCTTGATTTTTATCAGATAAAATTTAAAGATTCCTCACACCAGGATTATTGGTACAATAATAAATGGAACAAAACCACCAAACGTTTGGAAACCATCAAAATTCGTGGAAATAAAGATGAGATAGATACGGTTTATTACACCCATCATGGTCCGGTTGTTTATTTCCA
>SEDB01000437.1 GCA_004210715.1 Pedobacter sp. | reverse complement strand
TCAGGAGTGGGGTATACTGGATATTTTACCAGAAATACACCCGAATTGTGATCTGCATGGTTCATATTGGATTCCTTATCGTTGATGCGTGTTCCTGGTTTTGCCGCTAAAAAGAATCCCACCTGGTCCCTGATGAAAAGTGCGTAAGGCCCCTTATTTCCACGTACTGTATCTGGCCGGGAAACACCATTTGTTGTAGCGGTGTAGGGAAGATAGCCGTATAGGAACATCCCTTCCCGTTTACTGTTGCCCAGATTTTTGTATTTTTTCAATCGTAAATCATCGGGGTATTTTTGAAATTTTACAAACGGTTTTCCCAATGCATGACTGTATTCCACGCTATCGACATCTCTGCCGGGCTGTAACGCAAATCTTGGGTTTGATCTGCCGAAATCTGTAAATCCGCAATACAAGGGTGCAGCATCATAGGTCATTCCCCAAAAGAACATTCCGCTATCATATTGCCAGTGGGTTCGGGCCAACGTACCTGGAAATCCATAGATAACTTCAGAATTCAGCGAACTGTTGGTATAATCGAAAGGCGCATCCCATCGGGTGTCTAAGGTATAACTGCCGTATTTTCCACCAATAATATCCCGACAAACTGCCTCGGCCTCCGAAAATTTTTCTGTGCCTACATATACTTTGGCATTTAAATAAAGCCTTGCCAGCAGGGTGGCTGCAGCAGCTTTTGTCCATCTCCCTATACCTGTGGCACCAAGTTGTTCCCGCAATGGTAAATCCGGAATTGCGGCTTTCAGTTCTGATTCGATGTAGTTGAAGGTTTCCTGGGGAGTCGATTGAACCCCGCCCTGGGTGCTGTTTTTTACATCTGTGACAATTTCAATGTTGCGGTAAAAATCGAAAGCGCGTAGGTAAAACCATGCCCTTAATGTTCTGAGTTCTGCCTTGAAGTCATTTAGTTCTGCCGGGGTTACGTTCAATTTTGCCGGATCGGCAATGCCTTCCATATCCTGAAGGGAGTTTGTAGAAAGTACAATTCCCTGGTAGAAATTTCTCCACGCACCATTGGTAAATCCATCCTGAGGGGTCCAGGTATGGTAATGCATCCTTTGATAGTATCCGCCATCCTGCCAATCGCCCTGGCGGTTAAAGGTACCGATTTCATCTGTGGAGTTTTCACCAACTGCATACACATCATTCCCCTGAATACTCCAGTAGGCATGTTCAAACGGACGCAAAAAATCCCTGATGACATCATCTCTCCGGGTAAGAAAATTCGCTGCGTCAACTCTGTCATAAACTTCTTCATCAAGTTTTGTACATCCTGCTACCGCCAGTAACAAGATGATAAACATCAATATTTTATAATTTTTCATTTCTATTCGTATTAAAAATTTACCTGTAAGCCAAAAATTAACTGGAGCGTGGACGGGTAGTAGTTTAGGGATGTATTTACACCTGGGGTTAAACCGTTTACTTCTACCAGGTCCGGATCTCCGCCGGTATATTTAGTAAAAGTATGCAGGTTCCTGCCGGCGGCATAAATCCTGAAAGATTTTAGGTATTTTATATTTAGATTCTGGCGGTAGCCAAGTGAGACATTATCTATCTTAAGAAAGGAACCATTTTCCAGGAAGTAATCAGAGGCAATTGAAGTGGTTGAAGTACTTTTTAATAGAGAATATTTGCTTCCACTGTCATAGGCTGATTTAAGTACATTAGCATCGGTTTGGCTGGATGGTGTTCCAAGATAAAATGCTGAGGTATTAAAAATCTTATAGCCGAAAGTTCCCCTCAAAAATATACCCAGATCAAATTGCTTATACCTGAACGTATTTCCCATAGAGGCGATAAATTTTGGTAAACCGTTTCCAACAAATTGTTTATCATCATTATTCGCCTGATTGGCAGGGACAATAGATCCATCTTTTTTATACACTAAAAGTGCGCCGGCATCATTTACACCAGCAGAACGAAGGGTATAAAATTCACCAATGCTATGACCTTCCTGGATTCTCTGAATATTTCCAGGCGAACCTGGTGCAGGTAATCCGGCGACATCCTGAAAAGTTCCTCCCTGGTAAAGGTCATTTGAAAAAGAAATGAATTTGTTTTTATTATAAGAAAGCGCCAGGTTT
>SEDB01000436.1 GCA_004210715.1 Pedobacter sp. | reverse complement strand
ACTGCTTTTCTACCTTCATCTCCAAGGTTAATGCTGTATTTATTCACATATAATTCAATGTGTTTGTACATTACGGCTTCATCCATTGCTTGTGCATGTTCACGGATAAAATCAATGCCGGATTGAGGGTGGGCGAAAGCAAATTCAACAGATTGGCGAATCAATCGGTTTACTTTAAGCTGCACTTCACGGTCTAAGTTCCTGTTGATCACAATGCCACCTAAAGGGATGGCGCAGCCTGTTAATTTTTCCCAGTAATCGCCAAGGTCAACAATTTTAGTTAAACCTTTATCCTGATAAGTAAACCTGTTTTCATGAATAATTAAACCCAAATCAATTTTATCTTCCAGCAAAGCTGATTCAATTTCAGAAAAAACCATTTCCTGTTTGTGCTGCAATTGTGGGTAGGCAATTCCCAATAAAAAATTTGCAGTGGTGTATTTTCCAGGTATCCCGATTCTTAAATCAGATGTGCCAGACTTTAGTAGATCGTCAAGTGCCTCTGGCGTATATTTATGGCTAATCAAAAGCGGGCCAACACCAAAACCCAAGGCGCTTCCGGCATCTAACAATGCATATTGGTTTGCCACGTAGGCAAAAGCGTGAAAACTTAACTTGGTAATATCCAACTGACCTTTTAAAGCCTTTTGATTCAGTGTTTCCACATCATCATAAGTCACTTCAAATTCCAATCCTTCGGTGTCGATCTTGTGGTGAATTAAAGCATCGAAAATAAACGTATCGTTAGGGCAGGGCGAAAAACCGAGTGTAAGTTTCATGAGTCAAAATTAACCACTGTAATAAATTAATGCGTCATAATCAGTTCATTTCTGAGATAAAAGAAATCATCCAGTCATTAAGATTTTTAATTGCTAAACCAATTTTCCAGTTTTCCTTATTTCTGGGTTCTACATAATTGGAAATGCTACGCACTTGCAAACAATCTATGTTTTCCTGTTTGCAAGCGAAAAATACAGCAGCACCTTCCATGCTTTCGGTAGTAGGATTTAATCTTTTTTTAAGATTATTAATGCTTCTTTCACTTCCAGTAATACAGTTTACCGTGATGCCTGTTACCGATGGCAATGAAACATTCCTTTTGCTTTTAGATTTAAAATGATTTTCGCCGAAACCTAAGTCAGTAATGGTTAAAAATTCATTGCCATTCTCTGCACCTAATTCAGCAAAAATATCTTCATTTATATTCAGAAGGCTTCCCAATTCAACATTTCTGTCAAAACAACCTGCTATACCTACATTGATGACCAGATTATATTTATTGTGAGAAAGATGCCGGCCCAACGAAAACGCTGTTGCCACCATGCCAACGCCAGTAATCAATAAATCGAAATTTTTGTTTTCAATAAAATCTCCCTCGGGTAAATTGAAATGTTGATAGAAAAAAGCAACCTCGGCCTTTGTAGCTGCAACCACTAAAGTTTTCATAAAGTAAAGTTAACCCGAAATAATCAAATCATCATTCATTTTCCATCTTACATTTTCCATATCCTGTCTTAAGCCTTTATCCGTATATTTGCCGTTTATTGTAACGTAATGATTTATATAACGAGAAAAGCATCATTTAATGCAGCGCATAAGCTGGCCCGAACCGATTGGGATGATGATAAAAATACCGAAGTTTATGGCAAGTGTGCTAATCCTAACTGGCATGGCCACAACTATTGGCTTTATGTAACCGTTAAAGGCGAAGTTAATCCTGAAACAGGATTTCTTGTCGATTTAAAGTGGCTTAAGGATATCATGAATGATTATGTAGTGGATAAGGTTGACCATAGAAACCTGAATCTAGATGTCGATTTTATGGACGTATTAAAAGGCGAATCGAGAGATGGCTATGTAAAAATAGACCGCTACAACGAGGAAAAAATTGAAGCGGTTGCTACACACTATAAAGATATTCTTGGCCAATTGGGCGAAGATCCGGAACGTGAAGGTTTAATTAAAACACCTGAGCGAGTAGCAAAAGCCTTGCAGTATTTAACACATGGTTATGATTTGAAACCAGATGAGATTCTGAAATCGGCTATGTTTGAAGAAGATTACAGCCAAATGGTTGTGGTTAAAGATATAGAGGTTTATTCGATGTGTGAACACCACATGCTGCCTTTTTTTGGTAAAGCACATATTGCTTATATCCCGAACGGTCATATTGTTGGATTAAGCAAAATTCCTCGTGTGGTTGATGCCTTTGCCCGTCGTTTGCAAGTGCAAGAGCGCCTAACAAATGAAATTAGAGACTGTATTCAGAACACGCTAAATCCAATGGGTGTTGCGGTTGTAATGGAATGTAGGCATTTATGCATGGCCATGCGTGGCGTACAAAAACAAAACTCGGTTACCACAACATCGGCATTTACCGGAACGTTTTTAAGTAACGATAAAACAAGAGCAGAATTTTTAAGGTTGATTACAGCGAGCTTAGATTAAATAGTATCAAGTAATAAGTACCAGGTATCGAG
>SEDB01000078.1 GCA_004210715.1 Pedobacter sp. | reverse complement strand
ATGAGTAGTATAAATCACCCTAAATAAAAAGGTGTTTTTACGGTATTATTATTTCTAAAAAATACTTGCTCAACCATTTTTAATTATCGATTTTTAGCAATACCAAACAAACTATTTAACATATCATGAGTCAAGAAAAATCAAGTACTAATGTTCCAGCAGATATTGCAAAGGAAATGGTAGCAGCCTATGCAAAAGAATCTGGTAAAAATCCATCTTATACCAAAGCGGTATGGTTTCCGGCAGAACAAATTATTCAAATCGCAAAAACCTTACAGGATGGCAAACATGATGGACTAAGGATTTACCTTGGACAATATACCCCTGATGCGCTTGAAGGTTTACCTAAAGAATATTTAGGAAGAAACACTGTTTTATTAGTACCAACTTTTGCCGCAGGCCAAACCAAAAGTTTAGGCAGCACTACTGAAGATCACGAAGATGACACCGAAGATATTGGAAACAAAGGAGAACTGTGCCCAACTGCTTGCGATGGAACCATCTTATAATAAATGTTTCTAAAGCTAACAACAACTACCACAATCGAATTATGCTGCTTTGTCTTTGGTTTTATCACGCTTTGGCGAGATAAATCACCATTATGGCGAAGTACTTTACTATTTCTTTTTTTAGTTTGTTTAACTGAAATTATAATAGGAAGATGGGCAGCGAGAAAATTTCATAATAATATATTTGTCTATAATATTTTCAACCTGTTCGAGGCAGCAATTATTTCCTTTGGAATTTATCAATGTCTTAAAAAATACACCAATCCGAAATTATTTATCATTATCGGATTGGTTGTTTTTTACGCCATATATTTTGCATTTGCGGCATGTTACGGTATGATGATCTACAATACCTGGGCCGCAAGTGCATTGGCAGCCATCTTTGTTCTACATTGTCTTCACTATTATTATCTTGTAATTACAGCAGAAGAAATTCTCGAAATTAATAAAAGTCCTGAATTTTGGTGGATGACTACAATTCTAATCTTTTATTTTGGAAGTACTACTGGGAATTTATTTCACGAGTTGTTTTCTTCCCTTATGATCGGAAAATATTCTATTCGTCATCATCTCTTTAGCATACTCAATGTAATATTTTATTGTCTTTGGCCATACTCATTTATATGCAGGATCAAACAACGCAGATTACAACCCTAGTTATTATATCAACTGTGATATTCTTGCTTATGCCCATATTTTTGGTATTTTATATCAAAATCAGCATCAAGTATAGAAAAAATCATCTCTTGGAAAAAAAGGCTATGAAACAAGAATTTGAATCAGAAATTCTTAAAACCCAGCTAGAAGTGCAGGAACAAACTATGCAGAGCATTGCTTCAGAACTGCATGATAATGTTGGTCAGCTATTGAGCTTAACAACACTCACATTAAATTCAATCGACCTATCAAATATTGATAAGGCTGGGAAAAAAATTGAAAACTCTTTAGGCTTTGTTAATAATTCCATCAAAGAGCTTAGAGAATTGGCCAAATTGTTACATGGAGAACAAATTGTTCAAAATGGTATTGGCCATGCTATTGATCAGGAGCTGAACTGGCTGAGTAAAGCCGGTGTTCATGAACTCATCGTAAACAATCAACTCCTGCAGATTAATAAAACATCTCCTGATAAGGACCTCATTATTTTGCGCTTATTACAGGAAATTATCAACAACATTATAAAGCATGCAAAAGCCTCTATCATTGAAGTAGAATGCTATTTTAAGGATGATGTTTTGTTTTTAAACGTAAAAGAAAACGGAGTTGGTTTTAATGTTGACGAATCAAGAAGTAGAAGATCGGGAATGGGATTGAACTCGATTTATAAAAGAATTGAGATGATAAATGGAAAGTTAAACTTAAATTCGTTACCGAATCAAGGAACCACAATATTAATCGAAATCCCCTATCCCTAAATATGCTCCCTCAAACCATATCCATCGCTATTGTTGATGACCACACGCTTTTTCGTTCAGGATTGGCAAGCTTGCTTGATGAATTCGATGAAATTAAAATAATTTTTGAGAGTATAAATGGTCAGGATCTTCAAAATAAAATAAAACATCATCCTGAAGTAGATCTTATTTTGATGGATATCAATATGCCTATAATGGATGGTTTTGCCGCAACAAAATGGATTAAAGAACATTATCCAAATGTAAATGTGCTTGCTTTGAGCATGCTGGAAGACGAAAAAGCAATTATTGGAATGCTAAGGGCCGGTGCAGGTGGTTATATGCTCAAAGAATCTACTCCAAACGAACTTTTAATTGCTATTAAGGTGGTAATGGAAAAAGGTTTTTTTGTAAATGATCTCGTTTCAGGCAGATTATTAGTTGCATTAAAAGATGGAGATTCAAGGCCAATCTTTAGTGTTAGAGAACTGACCTTTTTACAACATTGCAGTACAGAACATACATATAGAGAAATAGCCGACCTGATGAATGTGAGTCCACGAACAGTGGATAATTACCGTGAATCTCTATTTGCCAAGTTAAACATTAGATCCAGAACCGGATTGGTGGTTTACGGAATTAAAAACAATTTAATCACCATTTGACAAACTCACTTTAAAGGTTTAATCTTCAGGAAATTTTATAAAAATTTGGATAACTAAATAATTAGTTTTAACTTTAGTTAAGGCAATCAGCTTGCCTGTATCCTTATTATTTAAATATCATGGAAATTAAAGATTTAACCAAAGCCGAAGAACAGATTATGCAGGTGTTATGGCAGTTGGAAAAAGCATTCGTTAAAGATGTTATTGACGAGTTACCATTACCAAAACCTGCTTACAACACGGTATCAACCATCATCAGAATTTTAGAAACCAAAGGTTTTATTGGGCATGAGGCTTTTGGAAAGGCCCATCAATACCATCCGCTTATTAGCAAAGAAGAATATAAGCGCCATGCTACTGAAAAATTACTGGGCAATTATTTCGAGAATTCGGTAGAAAGCATGTTTTCATTCTTTGTTAAAGAAGAGAAATTGGATTTAAGTGATGTTGATGAGATCTTAAAAATGATTGATAAAATTAAACATAGACCAAGATGAGTTTTGCACACTATCTACTTCAAGTAAACTTATACCTAATCGTGTTTTACGGTTTTTATAAATTACTGCTGGATAAAGAAACCTATTTTATGTTAAACCGGATTTATTTGGTAGCAGCAGGACTTTTATCTATCTCGATACCATTTATAAGATTAGAATGGTTAACAGAGCAAAAGGCAGCTCAACAAGTTTATACAAGCGTAAATTGGGATGCCGTATTACAACAAGCAACAATTGTAACAGATACTGAAACTGGTTTTAACTGGGGAAGTATATTGGTTTACATCTATTGTATGGGTATTGTGTTTTGCTTAAGCAGGTTGGTGTATAATTTATTCTCTGTTAAAAAGCTGATAAAGAATGCTAAAGCGGGATCGGCATTTTCATTTTTTAAAAGGAAAGTGGTAGATAAAAACTTGCCACTGATTGATGTGATTGATATCCATGAAGAGGCACATATTAAACAGTGGCATACTGCCGACGTTCTTTTTTTTGAAATCTTAGGTGTTTTTACCTGGCTAAACCCTATTATTTATTTCTATAAAAAATCAATCAAAAATATCCATGAATATTTAGCTGATGAGCATGCTGCCCAATTTCAAGGCGACAAGGCTGAATATGCAATGCTGATATTGAGTCAATCATTTGGTATTTCGCCAAATCGATTAACAAATGGATTCTTTGATAAGTCGCTGATCAAAAAGCGAATTTTTATGCTTCAAAAGGAGCGGTCGAAGAAAATAGCAATCATGAAATATGGATTTTTTATTCCCTTATTCGCAATCTTAATCATCTTTTCATCTGCAACGGTTCGTAAAAATGATAAACTTATTTCCATAACAGACCAAATCCCATTAGAAAAACCTGTTGAGATTGTTAAAGAAATAATAATATCGAAAGATGAACCAGCCGGTAAATCAGTTTTAGAAAAAGAGATTATTTCCCCATCAGTTAAATACAATGCGAATTGGAACGATTTTTATCGTTTTGTCAGCAAATCAGTAAAATACCCAGCTGATGCGGTTCAGAAAAATTTGCAGGGAAATGCGCAAATAAAATTCAAGTTGAAACAGGGGAAAATAAATAACATTAGTACGGTGGTTGATTTGGGAGAAGGTTGTAATGAAGAGGTGATGAAAGCCATATTATCTTTTAAGGATTTCAAAAACCTACCTGATGGCAATTATTCGCTAAATGTTAATTTCCTATTGTCGGGGCATGGTTCAGATAACAAAAAAGGCCAATCGGTAAGTATCCCAAATTATCAAAAATTATCCGACATTAATATTGTAGCTAGCCTCAATTCGTCATCAACAGCTAACAACAATGAAAAAGTATTTGACTTTGTTTCTATTGAAAAACAACCTGAATTTCCTGGAGGAATAAGAAAATTTTATGAATACTTAGGGAAAAGCATTAATTATCCAAAAATGGCTTTAGAAAACAATGTTCAGGGTAAAGTTTTTCTTTCATTCATTGTAGAAAAAGATGGCTCACTAACAGGTGTACAAATTACACGCGGGCTCGGAAGTGGCACCGACGAAGAGGCTATGAGAGTAATTAGTGAATCTCCTAAATGGAATCCCGGTATTTCTGAAGGAAGAGCCGTACGGGTTAAATATAATATCAACGTGAATTTCTCTCTGAATACTGACCCACCAACAGAATTAAAAATAGAAAAGAAAAAGGTTACCTATCAAGCATTACCAGGCCTTGTTTTTAGAGGTGCAAAATTTGATGGGCTGGTTATTTTAAACGGTAAGGATGCAGGCTTAGGCTTTGACTTTACAAAAATTGATAATCGCGATATTCAGTCTATTTCTGTTTTAAAAGATGTTGCCGCAACGAGTTTATACGGTGATAGAGGAAAAAATGGTGTTATGATTATTGCCACAAAAAACAATTTATTTAGGAAAGTTGAAGATACAGAACTGAAATTAGATAAAAGTTCGCCTATTATTGGCCTGAGACAAAAATTTTAAATACTGCAACATGAAAAAGATCATCATAATCATTATCACACTTGGTTTCGCTTTAAATAGCGCTGCTCAAAAAATTGATAGCACAAAAACACCAACAATAACTTTACGTGGCATGCCAACAACTGGCGTTGAACCACTTATTGTAATTGATGGAAATAAGCAATATTTGAGGGGAACTTCGTCTATGAGTGGTATTAATCCAAATAATATAGAATCAATACACGTTTTGAAAGATACTTCTGCCTTTAATAAATATGGAACGGATGGTAGCGCAGGTGTAATTGAGATAAAAACCAAAACTGGCTTGGCAGGAATCTACAACAAAAATATAGATTCCAACCAGGTAAATTTACGAGGAAGAGTAACAGGTTTAAGTATCCGCCCTTCTATTTACAAAGGCAATTTTAAGGACTTACATAAAAAGTCATCCGATCCTCAAGTTGTTTTCAAAAACTTATTACAGAAAGATACTGAGCCTAAAGCAAAGCCAATGTATGTTGTGGATGGAAAACAGGTTAATGACATTGAGCGTTTAGATCCTAATACGATTGAATCTATCAGCGTACTTAAAGATGCCGCGGGAAAATCGCTTTACGGAGATAAAGCAGAAAATGGAGTTGTGATTATCACTACCAAAACTTCAAAAAAAGAACTTCAAAAGAAAAACTAAAATCAAATTTATTAAAAAATTAATGATGAGAAAGCTAATGATTTTAGCCCTAATGGGCATGGCCATGCTTACCAATTCGGTGAAAGCACAAAAAATTTACGACTTTGTTTCCGTTGATAAACAACCACAATATCCGGGAGGTATTGCAAAATTTTATGAATACCTGGGAAAGGAAATTAAGTATCCTGAAGTTGCCAAGAAAAACAAAACCCAAGGCAAAGTATTTTTAAGCTTTACAGTTGAAAAAAATGGAAAACTTGGCGATGTGGTAATAACTAGAGGATTATCAAAAGAAACGGACGCTGAAGCGGTAAGAGTGATAAAAAATTCTCCCAATTGGAATCCAGGTTTACTTGGTGGCAAGCCGGTAAGGGTAAAATATAACTTGAATGTTAATTTCAATTTATCACAAAATACAAATAAAAAGGCTGCCATAAAAAGCGCCATACAACCTGAGTTTCCTGGAGGAACAAATAAGCTTTATAGTTACCTGGCTAAAAACCTGAAATATCCTGAGCAGGCTAAAAAAGATAAAATACAGGGAAAAGTTATGCTTGCTTTTAATGTGGAGAAAGATGGCAATTTAAAAGATGTGGAAGTGATTAAAAGTCTGTCTAAAGAAACAGATGCAGAAGCAATACGCGTAATGAAGGCGGCGCCAAGGTGGAATCCTGCGATTGACAAGGATGGTCATCCAGTAAGAGTAAAATATGTAATGGCCGTAAATTTTACCATGAGTTAATAGTAATCACGTATTCAAATTAAAATTTAGGCTTAAGTAATATGTAAGAGTCAGTAAGTCTAATTCATTAACCACAAAACCCCAGCTAAAACTAGCCGGGGTTTTATGTTTTCTCTCCTGTCTCGGAAGACTAAATTTATAAAATTTTTAAAGTATATGCAAATATTACAGAATAAAATTTTTATTTACATATTTTTTTAATATGCCAACATAGGAATATTGCGAGTTTCACAAACTTTTATTTTGGCGAGTAAGGATTACGAAAAGACATAAAAGTGTTTCGAATGTTTTCACTTATCTAAATAACGTTCTTATGATTACTTTATACTGAAAATTATAAAAATAAAAAGCCCCCACAATGTGGAGGCTTAAGATTCCGATTAATCGGAATGCACAGTATATTTTTAAACCGTTTCTTCTGAAATAAATTTTGCAGAAGCAAAATCGCGATTCATACGGGCAATGTTTTCTAGTGAAATTCCTTTAGGACATTCAGCCTCACAAGCACCAGTATTAGTACAGTTACCGAATCCTTCAGCATCCATTTGCGCAACCATGCTTTGTACACGACGATAACGCTCTGGTTGACCTTGTGGCAACAACGCCAATTGTGAAATCTTAGCCGAAACGAATAACATTGCAGAAGCATTTTTACAAGTGGCTACACAAGCACCACAACCAATACAAGCAGCAGCTTCGAAAGCAGCATCAGCCTGCATTTTAGGAATCGGAAGATTATTTGCATCCTGTGCGTTACCTGTATTTACTGAGATAAATCCACCTGCAGCAATTACTCTATCAAACGCAGAGCGATCTACAGTTAAATCTTTCACTACCGGAAACGCTGCTGCTCTCCATGGTTCAACTACAATCGTGTCTCCATCCTTAAAAGAACGCATGTGCAACTGACAAGTGGTAACCAAGTCTTTCGGACCGTGGGGACGGCCATTGATAAACATTGAACACATTCCGCAAATACCCTCGCGACAATCGTGATCAAACACAACCGGCTCTTCGCCTTTATTGATCAGATCTTCGTTTAACACATCGAACATCTCCAAGAAAGACATATCTGGAGAAATACCAGCTAATTTATAATCAACCAAAGCACCTTTGGTATTGTTATTTTTTTGACGCCAAACTTTTAGCGTTAAGTTCATATTTCCTGTACTCATGATATTGAGATTTAAGTATTAAGTAACGAGAACCAAGTATCAAGATTTTAATTCAAGTCTTGATACTTGATACTTACGTCTTGATACTATTTATAACTTCTTTGTGCTACTTTAATATTTTCAAACTTCAATTCTTCTTTATGAAGCTCGAAGTTTACACCTTCTTTAAATTCCCAAGCTGCAACATAGGCATAGTTTTCATCGTCACGTAAAGCTTCGCCCTCTTCAGTTTGATATTCTTCACGGAAGTGACCACCACAGCTTTCGTTACGATTTAATGCATCGATACACATTAATTCGCCTAGTTCGATAAAATCGGCAACGCGACCTGCTTTTTCCAGCTCCGTATTCAATTCATTGGCTGTTCCAGGAACACGAACATTACTCCAGAATTCAGCACGCAAAGCCCTGATTTCAGCAATAGCTTCATTCAAACCTTTTTCATTACGGGCCATTCCACATTTTTCCCACATGATGTGGCCTAAACGTTTATGGAAATGATCTACAGATTTAGTTCCTTTAATATTAATTAAGGTATTTAAAATACCAACTGCTCTTTCTTCAGCTTCTGCAAACGCAGGATGATCTGTTGGAATAGCTTTAACTGAAATCTCTTTCGATAAATAAGCACCAATGGTATAAGGGAGTACGAAATAACCATCAGCCAAACCTTGCATTAATGCAGATGCACCTAAACGGTTAGCACCGTGATCAGAGAAGTTTGCCTCTCCTGTGCAATATAAGCCAGGAACTGATGTCATCAAATTATAATCAACCCAAAGTCCGCCCATGGTATAGTGAACCGCTGGATAAATACGCATTGGCGTTTCATAAGGGTTCTCACCCGTAATTTGCGCATACATGTCAAATAGGTTACCGTATTTGGCTTTAATAACCTCAGTACCTAAACGCATACAAGTTTCTTTATCTGGATTGTGAATACCTGATTTAGAAGCTTCAATTCTACCGTAACGTTCTGTATTTGCTTTGAAATCTAAATAAACAGCAAGCTTCGAGGCACCCACACCATAACCTGCATCGCAACGCTCTTTTGCTGCACGGGATGCCACGTCACGAGGAACCAAGTTACCAAAAGCAGGGTAACGACGCTCTAAATAATAATCTCTTTCATCTTCAGGAATTTCCGAAGCTTTACGGTTATCATCTTTCTTTTTCGGAACCCAGATACGCCCATCGTTACGTAACGACTCAGACATCAGAGTTAATTTTGATTGGTGATCTCCAGAAACCGGAATACAAGTTGGGTGGATTTGCGTGTAGCAAGGATTAGCAAAATATGCTCCTTGTTTGTGCGCTTTCCAAGCCGCTGTAACATTACTTCCCATCGCGTTGGTAGAAAGATAGAAAACGTTTCCGTAACCACCTGTCCCTAAAACAACGGCGTGACCGAAGTGACGCTCAATTTCTCCTGTAATTAAGTTACGGGCAATGATACCACGTGCTTTGCCATCGATTTTTACAACCTCCAGCATTTCATGACGCGTATACATTTCTACTTTACCCATACCAATCTGACGCTCTAAAGCAGAATAGGCACCTAATAACAACTGCTGACCAGTTTGACCCGCAGCATAAAAAGTACGTTGAACTTGTGTACCACCAAATGAACGGTTATCTAACAAACCGCCATATTCACGAGCTAAAGGCACACCTTGAGCAACACATTGATCTATAATGTTGGCACTTACTTCAGCTAAGCGATGCACATTGGCTTCACGTCAATAGTTCTTTTGTTCGATGGGTTAACCAAAGGCACAGAAGACTTGTATTTAGTCCATTTGCTTGTTAATTCGCCTTCTGGAATATTTGAATTAATATCTGACATATCTCTTTTGTGCTAAAAATTATTGAATAATACCGAAATAGATTGCAATCGGCATGGCGGCAAATACTATCGAAATAATAATTGAATACCAAACGCCTGTACCTTTAATGATACCATTGTATTTTGAATGGTTCCATCCCATGGTTTGAAATGCCGAAGCAAAACCATGTAACAAGTGATAACATAAAGAAAACATTGCCGCAACATAAACCGCAACTCTTATAGGCTCCTGAAATTTAATTTTCATTACTGCATATAAATCTTCATGGCCATTGGCATCAACAGTTGGAATACCTGTAAAGCGAGATACCACCCAAAAATCTTTCAAGTGAATCACTAAGAAGATCAACAACAATGTGCCCAGCAAACCCATAGAACGACTGTACCATTTGCTATTTGCTTTACCATCGTTAACAGCATATTTAACTGGTCTTGCTTTCTGATTTTGTAAAGTCAAACGTAAAGCTTGAAAGATGTGCACAAGCAAACCAAGCATCAACACCACCTCACCAGCTCTTATGATCCAATTGGTAGCCATAAAGTGAGCGCCAATGTTAAATGTTAAACCCTGATCATCCAAAAAGATCAAAGCATTTATACCAGCGTGTACAATTAAAAAGAGTATCAGGAATATTCCTGTCGCACCCATAATAAATTTTTTTCCAATAGATGAGGAAAAAGCATTTCCGAAACCACTCATTTGATTAGGATTTATATCTAAATTTCTTGCAAAAGTATTTAATTATGAGTTTAGTTTATAAACGATTATGACAAAACTGCGATAAAACATTTATTTAG
>SEDB01000077.1 GCA_004210715.1 Pedobacter sp. | reverse complement strand
TGAAACAAACTAAAAATCAAGATTATTCAATTGAGTATTTAGAAACGAATTCGGCAAAAGCTTACGATCTGATGGAGAAACAAAATTCATTATTTCGTTATCAAAACCCTTGTCTAAAAGCGGTTTTAAACTCATGGATCATCAGCAAAGCAGGAATTGAGGGTTATTATGCACCATTAACTGGCGAAGCAAATATGAACATGGCCTTACCCAATTTCGTAAAACCTTATGTATCTTGTCATGAGATTGCCCATCAGCTAGGCATTGCCTATGAAGATGAGGCCAATCTTTTAGGCTATTTAACTGCCAGCAACAGCCCAGATGTAAACTACCAATATTCGGCTAACTATGAAATGCTGAGGTATATTTTGTTTGAGATTAGAATGAAATCTCCAGAAGATTACAAAATACTCCACGATAAATTATCCGCTGGCGTTTTAGCTGATTTTAAAACAGAAAAGGAATTCTGGAGAAAATATAATGGCGAAATGTTTGGCTATATGGATGCTGCTTTCGATAGTTTCTTAAAATTGAACAATCAACCCAAAGGCATTGACAGCTATCAGGATATTGTGATTTGGTTGTGGAATATACATAAGAGTGAGTTGAAAGTTTAAAGTAAAAAGTTTTGGCGTCCAAACCTGTAACCTGCAACACACTACCCATGTATCGCCTCTTTCGTTCCGAAACTTTGGATTAATTCGCCTTCAAATTCCAACCATTCTTTCCAGCGTTTTTCTACATCAACATCAACAGAATATTTACGGGCAAAATTCAAGAAAGTGGTATAATGACCAGCCTCAGAAACCATTAACTCATGGTAAAACTTAGCCAATTCTTCATCTTTAATGTTTAAAGAAAGTACACGAAAGCGCTCACAGCTTCTCGCCTCAATCATTGCTGCAAATAAAAGTCGATCGATAAAAGCTTGATTTCTACTGCCGTCCTTTTTGCTAAACTTTACCAAACGACCAACATAATCATCTTTCCGCTCGCGACTAAGCGTATATCCTCGTTGCTTAATGATCTCAATTACCATTTTAAAATGCTGCATCTCCTCAATCGCAATCGCCGTTAATTCATCCACCAAATCCTGGTGCTCAGAGTTTTGAGTAATTAAGGTAATGGCATTTGATGCTGCTTTTTGTTCGCACCAGGCATGGTCAGATAAAATTTCCTCTAAATTCGATTCCGCAATATTTGCCCAACGTGGGTCTGTCAACAATTTTAATCCTAACATGGTGGTGGTAATTGAGCTGCAAAATTAAGAATTTCTTTAACTGCTCACGATTTAAATCGTGGGTTATGTTAATTTTGGACAAATTTTAAATGATGAACGCAAAAAAAATATTGATTATTGGATTGGTCTGGCCCGAACCCACTTCTTCAGCAGCGGGAACGCGGATGATTCAACTTGTCGATTTATTTTTGCGTAAAGGTTATGAAATCACTTTTGCCTCGGCAGCATCGAAAAGTGATTTTAGTTATGATTTCGCTGCAACTAGCGTTGTTGAGCAAGAAATAAAACTCAATGACGAAAGTTTCAATTTGTTTTTAAAAGTCTTAAATCCTTCAATCGTACTATTCGACCGCTTTATGGTTGAGGAACAATATGGCTGGCGTGTGCAGCAGGAATGCCCAAATGCGTTGAGGATTTTAGATACCGAGGATTTACATTGCCTGCGAAGTGCCCGCCAGCAAAGTGATAAAACGCAAACCGAGATTGATTTATTTTCTGACACCGCCAAGCGGGAAATCGCTTCAATTTTGCGTTGCGATTTATCATTAATCATTTCCGAAGTGGAAATGAAAATATTGGCAGAAACTTTTAAAATTGATTCTTCGCTGCTTTACTATTTACCGTTTCTGGAAAATGAAATCACTCAACAAACCATAAAAAACTGGATGCCTTTTGAGGAACGAGCTGATTTTATTTTTATTGGTAACTTCTTACATGAACCCAATTGGAATACTGTTCAGGTTTTAAAGACTAAAATTTGGCCGGCAATAAGAAAAAAACTGCCTGGCGTGAGTATGAATATTTATGGTTCCTATGCTTCACAGAAAGTGCTGCAACTGGAAAATAAAAACGAAAGATTTTTTATCAGAGGAAGAGCTGCTGATGCGCAGCAAACAATTTCAATCCACAGGATTTTGCTTGCCCCTATTCAATTTGGCGCTGGTGTAAAAGGAAAATTTATAGATGCCATGCAGGTTGGAACGCCATCTGTAACCACATCAATTGGTGCTGAGGCCATGAAAGGTTCGCTAGATTGGAACGGATTCATTGAAGATGATTTAGAGGAGTTTATCGAAAAAACAGTTTTGTTGTACTATGATAAATCGGCATGGAATCTAGCTCAACAAAATGGAGTTAGGATAATCAATGAGCGCTATTCCTCTTCACATTTTGCAGATTCATTTATGAACGTTTTGGAAAATCTGGATATCAAAGAACACCGCCATCAAAATTTTATTGGCCAAATTTTGAATCATCATACGGTGCAAAGCACAAAATATATGTCGTTGTGGATCGAGGTGAAAAACAGGAATAGTCAGGAGTTTTTAGACCGAAGTCGGAAGATCTAGTTAGTCATGGTTAAACATGCCTTTCTAAATAACAAGAACCAAAACCGGGCATTTCTACGAGTTGATGAATATACAAGGGGTCGCTAATACATAATTATTAACGTTCTGCTAACATTAAGACACTATCTGCTCATTTTTAAAACAGCACTATCCAGCTCCCCTCCTTATTTTCAAGCAGGGGCTGGGGGTGGTTTTCTTCCCCAAAAGCCGCTGTCTTTGTTTATAAACCTGATGGAAACGGCAGCCCGTTCCCGATATTTTCAATCGGGAACTGCTATAGTGTACAGCAGGGATACAGCTTCCTAAGATATACCGAACCAATCATTTCCAACTAAAATTCTTGAATCATAAGATACATTAAGGTTTTTAAGCTATTTTCTTCAGACTTTAAACCTCGAACGTTAAGACTTTCTTTACAACATTAAAACATTTCGGCCTTAAAACATTGCAACAATCTCCGTAAATTCGCCCCATGGCAAAAATATCAATTAACCTTGCTACAGGTTCGTTTCAAAAGGAAGAAATTATAGTTGGAATAGATTTAGGCACAACAAACAGTTTGGTGGCTTTCATCAATCCCGATAAAAATCCACAAGTAATTAACGATTCTGGCAAGGGAATTTTGGTGCCATCGGTGGTGTATTTCAACAATCAAAATGAAACCGTTGTAGGTAACGAGGCGAAAGAATTTTTAACTACGGATCCATCAAATACCATATTTTCTGTAAAAAGATTATTAGGTCGGTCATACAAAGATGTAGCAGAACATAAAGATATTTTCTCTTACAAAATTATTGATGATGATTCAGATTCACTGGTAAAAATCCAAGCCGGAAACCGTTTTTATACCCCAATTGAATTATCAGCTGAAATTTTAAAAGAGCTTAAAGCCAGAGCGGAACATGCTTTGAAAACACCGGTAAACCGTGCTGTGATTACGGTTCCTGCATATTTTAACGATAGTCAGCGACAAGCTACACGCGATGCTGGTAAACTTGCAGGATTGGATGTAATGCGAATTGTGAACGAACCAACTGCTGCAAGTTTGGCTTATGGGATCGGTTTAGATCCATCGCAACAAAAAACCATTGCTGTTTACGATTTAGGCGGCGGAACTTTTGATGTTTCCATCTTACAAATTCAAAATGGAATTTTCGAAGTTTTGGCTACAAATGGTAACACGTATTTAGGTGGCGATGATTTCGACAGAGCCATTTTAAACCACTGGATTGAAAAAAACAATTTAGATATTAAGGTTTTAGCTGAGGATAATATTTTAATTCAAACCCTGCGTTTACAAGCAGAAGCGGCAAAAAAGGCATTATCTACACAAAATCTATACAATGAAAAAGTTGGCGAAATCTGGTGTACTTTAGATAAACAAACCTTCGAACAATTAATTTCAACAAAGGTTGAAGAAACCATTATAGCCTGCAAAAACGCCTTGAAAGATGCCGACTTAACTTCAGCAGATATTGACGAAGTGATTTTGGTAGGCGGTTCTACCCGTACACCTTTTGTAAAGCAAGCTGTAGAAAACTTTTTTGGTAAAAAACCTCAGGACAATATTAACCCTGACGAAGTTGTGGCCTTAGGCGCAGCGATTCAGGCCGATGTTTTGGCAGGAAATCGTTCTGATATTTTATTGCTTGATGTTACACCACTTTCTCTTGGTATTGAAACCATGGGTGGTTTAATGGATGTGATTATTGCCCGAAACAGTAAAGTTCCGACAAAAGCCGGTCGCCAGTACACTACTTCTATTGACGGACAAGTGAACATGAAAATTTCAGTTTACCAAGGCGAACGCGATTTGGTTAAGGAGAACCGTAAACTAGCAGAATTTGATTTAAAAGGGATTCCGGCGATGCCTGCTGGTTTACCAAAAGTGGATATTAATTTTCTGCTAAATGCGGATGGAATTTTAACTGTGCAAGCAATCGAACTTCGTTCTGGTGTGAAACAAGAAATCGAAATCACGCCAAGCTATGGATTAAGTGATGATACCGTGGAGAAAATGCTTTTGGATAGTATCGAATTTGCGCAAAGCGATGTGCAACAACGCATGTTAATCGAGGCTCGAAGCGAGGGCGAACAGTTGCTTTACACTGCAGAACGTTTCATAGAAAAGCATTCAGAGCATTTAACTGATGAAGAAATTGCAGAAACAAAAGTTCATATTGAAGCTTTGAAAACTGCTTTAGCCACACAGAAAAAAGATGTGATCCTTAAAAAGGCAGATGAACTGAATGAATTTACCCGTCCGTTTGCAGAACGTGTAATGGATGCGGCGATTTCTACTGCAATGAAAGGTAAGAAGATAGAGTAAATCATTTATTTTAGATATTTCAGCTACTGTAGGGTTCTGACTTTTTCCAAATAAAAATTTCTTAAACCAGATTAAGTTTTTTCATTATTCAATTGATGATATTTGGATATAATCTCGTTTATGAAAAACAATCAAACTTTAGCTCAAATATTGCTACGAATAGCACTTTCAGCATCATTTCTATCGGCCGTTGCAGATCGGTTTGGCTTATGGGGAGCGCCTGGAGCACCTTTTGTAAGCTGGGGAAACTGGGAAAATTTTGTAGACTATTCCAATTCAGTTAACTCTTTTTTATCTCCTACAATTGGAAAATGGCTTGCTGTATTAGCAACAGGCCTTGAAATTATTCTGCCGATTCTTTTAATTGTAGGCTACAAGATTAAATATGCTTCTTTGCTTTCTGCATTGCTACTTCTTTCTTTTGCATTGTCGATGATGATTAGTTTCAAAATAAAAGCACCACTAGATTATTCTGTTTTTACGGGAGCTGCAGCTGCATTTTTACTATCAACAATTCCAAAATATCGCTTTAGCCTTGATGATTATTTGTTAAAGAAGAAACAATAGCAGAAATTTCTTACCATACATCAAAAGTTCTCTACTCTTAAGCTGTTAACTTTGCCATATAAATTTTAGCAATTATGGAATTAGGTATCGGCATGTTCGGCGATTTGCAAATCAATGCAAAAGGAGAAATTCAATCCGCTCAACAAAGGCTTCAGGAAATTATAGAGGAAATTAAATTGATGGACGAAGTAGGATTAGATTTCTACGGCATTGGCGAACACCACCGCCCGGATTATGCGGTTTCTAGTCCTGAAATTATTTTGGCTGCCGCAGCTACCGTTACTAAAAACATTAAGTTGAGCAGTGCGGTATCGGTTCTAAGTTCATCAGATCCAGTAAAGCTGTACCAAAATTTTGCTACCGTAGATTTAATTTCTAACGGAAGGGCCGAACTTATGGCTGGCCGTGGAAGTTTTATTGAATCTTTTCCTTTGTTCGGTTACAATCTTCAGGATTACGATGAACTTTACGAAGAGAAATTAGCATTGCTTTTAAAAATTAATAAAGAACCTAAAATTACCTGGAAAGGTAAATTCCGCCCAGAATTGGTTAATCAAGAGGTTTTACCAACCGCTTTTCGACTATTACAAGAAAGTTTATCAGGCGTATGGTCACGATATGAACAAGTTTGAAGTTGGCGTACATATGCACTCTTTGTTTGGCGAAAATAGTCAGGAAATTGCGGATTACTACTATCCACTTTACTCAGCGCAAATGAATAGGGTCGGTAAATCACGCGGTTGGCCACCTTACCAAAGAAATCAATATGATGGTGGAATAAGTGATAGCGGAGCTTTGATTATTGGTAATGCAAGTGAATCAGTTGATAAAATTTTAGCAATGGAGGAAACCTTTGGTCTAACGCGTTTTTCAGCGCACATGGATGTTGGTGGGCCATCACACGCTGCGATGATGAAATCGATCGAAATTTTCGGAAACAAGATTGCACCGGAAGTGAGAAAAGCGTTGAAGAAATAATTTACTTGCCATGTTGGTTTTCGTCATCTCGTCATTCCCCCAAAGGCGGGAATCTTAAAGCTCTACACAAATCGCTTTAGGATACCCAATTAAATTGGGAATAACGACCGGTTAAATATAATTTGACTTATAAAATAAATAATTTTAAGAAAATCCCTTCAATTAACTCAGACTGACATTTTTGCTTCAATAGATCGTCATTTCGACCAGAGTGGAGAAATCCTTTAAATAGCAAACACTTGTTTCAAAGATTTCTCGGCTGCGCTCGAAATGACGATTGAGCGTAAAGAAATGTAGTTTAGACTTTCCTATTCGAAATCAGTTTCACAAAAGTATAAACATAACAACCCACACAAATCCCAAATAAGCTTTCGAGCAAAGCAAAAACAACCATTATCGAAGTAAGGATTAAGGCAGCAGTAAAAAAATTAAATATAAATGTCGCGGTAATCAAAAGGCAAAAAACAAAGCCCATGGTTGCCGCGAATTTTTTAGGCGCCAAATCTGTCATTTTTGGTTTCCATCTCAAAGCATAAGCAAAATAGCTGGCCATTATTTTCAACAGACTAAATTTCCCGGAAGTGAAAGCCCTTAAGCCAAAATCTACCGTTAGAAACAATATCGCCCAATAATTTAAAAGTAAGATACAGCTAATTGCAGTTAAGGCAACCATAAATGCAATCAGTCTTACCACATTTTCATTCACTCTTTCAGCTGATACTGGGCAGGATAATTCCATGATTATTTTTGTTTAAAGTTATCGAATTAAAACCAGCAATAAATTATTTTCCTTAACCTTGTAAAATTCATTCCTATATTTATTAATCAGTTAAGCACCAAAAATATAGAATGGATAATTCCGAAAGATTGAATTTGCTTTTAGTAAAGTTGGAAAACTTATTGCTCAGACAACAAGGTTTCGAGGCAGAAATTGAAGCTTTAAAAAATGAGGTAAGGGCATTGCAATCGCCAGGATCCAGCTTTGTACAACCACCAAAACCAATTTCTGAGCCTGTTATTGCACCACCGCCAAAAAATACACCTCCCGTGCCGGTAATCTAACGCGAATCATTTTAGGCTATGCTGTTGGTGCAGGTTTAATGGCTTTTGCCATCAAACTAAAAGAGAAATACGAAAATTTTTCGGCAGTTTTAGTCAGTGGAGCAATCGCTATTATGTATTTTATTACTTATGCGGCTTACGATTTCTACTCCTTAATTCCGCAAGCGTTGGCTTTTATCTTGATGGTAATTTTTACCTCATTCACCGTTATAGCCGCTATAAAATATAACAAACAGGTTATTGCCCATATTGGCTTAGTTGGTGCTTATGCCGTACCATTTTTACTTAGTGACGGCTCCGGAAAAGTTGGTGTGCTCTTCACTTATATGGCCATTATCAATATTGGGATATTAATTTTAAGCTTCAAAAAATATTGGAAACCCTTATTTTATGCATCCTTTGGCCTAACATGGATCATTTTTCTAAGTTGGAGATTAGATTTGAGTTCCGATAATCAATTTTTCGGTTTAGCTTTATTCTTTTCATCAGTATTTTTTACCACGTTTTATGTAACCAACCTCGCCTATAAAATTACCCGAAAAGAGATTTTTGGGTTTAGCGATGTGGTTATCTTGCTTTTAAATTCCTTTATTTTTTATGGAATAGGTTATTTCATCTTAGCAAATAATAAAAACAGTGTAGAGCTATTGGGCTTATTTACGCTTGCCAACGCTGTAATCCACTTTGTGGTCAGCTTAATCATCTATAAAAAAGAGCTTGCGGATAGAAATCTTTTCTATATGATTTTAGCCATGGTCATTACTTTTATTACAATGGCTGTTCCAGTTCAGCTTGATGGTGGTTGGGTAACAATTTTCTGGACGGTTGAGGCTGCCGTATTATTTTATGTCGGAAGATTGAAAAACATAGCCATTTACGAAAAACTATCATTCCCATTAATATTTTTGGCATTCTTTAGTCTTTTAGAAGATTGGGTAAAGTTTAACGACTTCTACTATGGTAGCTCAATACAAGGAACACCAATTGTAAATGTTGGCTTTTTAACAGCCTGTATTTTTATCATGAGCTTTAGCTGGATGCTCATGGTGAACCGAAAAGAAACCGAAAAACCAGCTGAATGGCCTTGGATGAGGGCTATTTTAAATTATGCTATTCCATCGATTTTGCTTTTAACCATTTATGTAACTTTCCGCTTGGAGATTGCTAAATATTTCAGCAGCTTATTGGAAGCTACTAAACTTACATTACACCAAAGAAATGGTTTCGATGATGCCAGATACGAGTTTAATTACAATTACGAAATACTTAAAACTACCTGGTTATATATCTATACGTTATTTTTCGCATCAGCAATAACTTATTTCAATATTAAAAAATTGAAGAACAGTGAACTGGCAATTGCCAATTTGGTGATCAATTTAGTTGTCGTGGTATTGTTTTTAACCCACGGTCTTCTCGTTTTAAGCGACCTTAGAGGCCATTATCTATTACCAGAAAGTAAATATTTCAGTATCAGTGCTTTTAACATCGGTATCAGATATATTTCAATTGCTTTTTTTGCACTCCTAATTATTCAGTGTTATCAATTGCAAAAATCAGCTTTGCTCAAAAAAGACTTCAGAACCATGTTCGATTACCTGCTTTATATCTCAATTTTGTGGGTTATAAGCAGCGAGTTGATTAATATTTTAGACTTGGCTGGCACAGACGAAAGCTATAAACTAGGTTTAAGTATCCTCTGGGGAGTGTACTCACTGTTTTTAATAAGTATGGGTTTAGCAAAAAACAAAAAGCATCTTCGAATCGGTGCCATGGTTTTATTTGGCATTACACTCGTTAAGCTTTTCTTCTATGATATATATTCTTTAAGTACGATATCGAAAACCATCGTTTTTGTATCATTAGGGGTGTTATTGCTCATCATCTCATTTCTTTACAACAAATACAAACATTTAATTATCGATGATGCTAAGAATGAAAATTAACACCTTTTTGTTGCTTCTATTTTCTACAATAGTTGCAAACGCACAAACCAACGGTTATAAATTCAAACGAAATATTACTGGCGTTAACGCCGTTTGGCATAGCATGAAACTGCCCGATCAGATGTATAAACATGCTAATGCAGGTTTTGATGACTTGAGAATTTTCGGCATCAATGGAAAAGACACACTTGAGGTTCCTTATCTTTTAAAGCAGCGTGCTGATCAGATCATTTCGAAAAAAATAGATTTTAAACCAGTTAATGAAAGCGCAAATGCAAATGGCTATTATTTTACCTTTCAATTGAACAGTGTAACCATTATTAACCAAATTAACCTGGCTTTTAAAGAAGCTAACTTCAATTGGCTGGTTACCCTTGAGGGGAGTAATTCCAATACAGAATGGTTTACCATTTTAAAAGATTACCGCATTTTATCAATCAAAAATAATGATACCGACTATCAATTTACCAAACTAAGCTTTCCCGATTCGAAATACCAATATTATAGATTAATGATTAAGAGCCCCGAAAAGCCAGGCATTTTAGAGGCGTTAATCAATAAAACAGATACTATAAAAGGAACCTATCAGGATGTAAAATACAACACTCGAAAACCCTGTACCCATCTCCTATTTAAAATTAAATGCACAAAGCGATTTCGATTTTTATCGGCCAATAAAAATTGAATATGTTACAGATAGTTTCAAAACTGATAAAGGAGTCCAATATAACTATGCTAATCTTTATGAGGGAACCATTAGCTCGTTAGAAAAATCTGAATATCATTTTGATAATATTATTACTTCGAGGTTAAAAATTACCATTCAAAATAACGACAATAAGCCTTTGCGCTTAAGTGGCCTGAAATTAAAAGGAAATATTTTTGAAATCGTTGCTCGTTTTGATAATCCAAAACTTACCTACGCTTTATATTATGGAAATGATAAAACAACAACACCAAGCTACGATATTGCAAATTTTGAAAATAAAATCCCCAAGGATTTAACTTTTACAGCGATTGGCGAGGAAGAGAAAAATCCTGCTTATTCCATTATAACTGAAAAACCATTATTCGAAAACAAGGCATGGCTTTGGGTTTTAATGGCTGTAATTATTGCGCTATTAGGCTGGTTCTCCTTTAAAATGTTAAGGAATTAACTACAACAAACTATAAATAAAGTAAACGTGAAGAACATTTTTCAAGCATCAGTAGCGAGCGAAGTAATTGAAAGAATTAACAAACTAAATCCTGCAACGCCGCAACTGTGGGGTAAAATGAACGTTTCTCAAATGTTGGCGCATTGCAATGTAAGCTATGAATTGGTGTATGATAGTAAACATCCAAAGCCAAATGCATTTATGAAATTGATTATGAAAGCTTTTATTAAGAATATCGTGGTGAGCGAAAAACCATATAAAAGAAACAGTCAAACTGCACCATCATTCCTAGTCATTGATGAAAAGGAATTTGAGAA
This sequence comes from Pedobacter sp., assembly GCA_004210715.1. Classification (GTDB taxonomy): domain Bacteria; phylum Bacteroidota; class Bacteroidia; order Sphingobacteriales; family Sphingobacteriaceae; genus Pedobacter. Next base: position 8,857 of record SEDB01000077.1, on the reverse strand, counting down.
AGAGAAAAAAAGATTGGTTGATTATATCAATAAAACGCAAGAATTAGGCGAAAATCATTTTGATGGAAAAGAATCGCACTCTTTTGGGAAGCTAACTAAAACGGAATGGAATAACATGTTTTACAAGCACTTAGATCATCACTTAAATCAATTCGGAGCTTAGAATTTATTTTTTTTATGTAAATTCATAGAATGAAAAGATTGACGATTTTAATGGCGTTAATCATCCCCCTTTTTCTTTGTACATCCTGGGGATTCTTTGCACATCAAAGAATTAACAATTTGGCAATTTTCACATTGCCAACAGGTATCATTGGGTTCTATAAAAAGAACATCAAATACATTACAGAACATGCTGTAGACCCTGACAAACGCCGTTATGCCGATACTTTGGAAGCTCCGCGACATTATCTTGATGTAGAAAACTATGAAAAAGATATTGATAGTATTCCTGAAAAATGGAATGATGCACTTGCTAAATATGGCTTAAAACATTTAAATACAAACGGCATTGTGCCGTGGCAAATTCAACGCACTTATTTTAGTTTAGTTAAGGCTTTTGCAGCACGGGATTCCATTAAAATTTTGAAATACTCTGCTGACTTGGGGCATTATATCGGCGATGCCCACGTTCCATTACACACCACGGCAAATCATAACGGACAATTAACCAATCAAGTGGGCATTCATGCCTTTTGGGAAAGCAGGTTACCAGAGTTATTTTCTACCAATTATAACTTTGTAGTTGGCAAGGCTAATTACATTAAAAACCCACTTAAACAAGCGTGGAAAATACTTAAGCATACCCATAGCTTAGTTGATACCGTTTTAACTTTCGAGGCAAAGCTTGCTGCTACCTTTCCATCAGATAAGAAATACAGCTTTTCAGAAAGGAATAATACAGTATTGAAGCAATATTCCTTAGAATACTCAAAAGAATATCACAATCAAATGAACAAAATGGTAGAGCGCCAAATGCGTGCAGCAATTTTAGAAATTGGTTCATACTGGTATTCTGCCTGGGTTGATGCTGGACAACCAGAACTGAAAAACTTAGTTAGGTTAGAAATGAACCCCGAGGATAAGAAAGCAGCAGATCATATCGAAAAGAAATACCAACAAGGAACGGTTATTGGCCGGGAGTTTTAGGAGATAATTCCAAATGCCCGATCAATAAAAAACCCGCTAATGACTAAAACTTACTCATTAGCGGGTTGCTATTTTATCGAAATATTTGGCTAATCTTCCTTAATCTCTTCTTCAATTATTTCTTCTACTTTTTTCTTTGAAAAAATTGATTTTAATGCCCCGTAAATTACCGGGACAAACGTACCTACAGCAATGATCAACACCAATATTTCGAAGTTTTTTTCGACAAATGGAATTTTGCCTAATAAATATCCAGCAAACAACAAACTTGCAATCCAAGCAATACCACCTAGAATATTGTAGTAAGTGAATTTACCGAATGACATTCTCGCTGCACCAGCTACGAAAGGTGCTATTGTTCTAATTATAGGCAAAAAGCGGCTAAAAATGATTGCTTTGGCACCATGCTTTTCAAAATATTCGTGTGATTGATGATAGTATTTAAGTTTTAAGATCTTGTTATTTTCTTTAAATACCTTAATACCAAAATATTTACCCAACTGATAATTCACTGAATTACCTAAAATAGCCGCAGCAATTAAGATCAACAGCATAAACCATATATTTAAACCTGTTCCATCACCTGCAACTAATGCACCAACGGCAAATAACATCGAATCGCCAGGTAAAAATGGCGTAACCACAAAACCAGTTTCAGCAAAAATGATAAGAAATAGAATAAGGTATGTCCAGGTTTTATATTCCTGCATAATTACTTCTAATGTTTCTTTTGTATTAGTCAGTAATTGTATAAGTAAGTCGAAAAATTCCAAGGTAGCTAATTTATATTTTGGACAAAAGTATGAATAACGTTGTGATAAATAAGTAACTGTATAAAAATTTAATTGTTCGGCACTAAACGTTCCTTAAGCTTTCCATTTTTCGCTCCTTCAATAATAACCATATAAACTTTTCCTTTACTAAAATTGTTAAAAGAAATTGAATCCTGCACACCTGCCGAATCTACTAAATTCAACACAATAGATGTTTTACTCTTCCCTATATCTTTAATTTCTTTATAATCCGTTTTTTCTCCGTAACCAAGACGTCCGTATACATTACCACCCTTATCAACAATGTTAACTTTTGAGCCAAGCGTATAGCCCAAATTTAAAAACATGATTCGAGCGGTTTCTTTATCCTGCTTAAGGGTATCTTGGTAAACAATCATTCTTGGCTTTGTTGCAGCTAAACTGTCTGATTTAGTGTAAAAAATGGAATAATTCTTCCCCAAAGCAAAGGTTTCTTTTATTGAACTACTAGAAGCACCAGTAACACTATTGCGGGAATCAATTTCATATTCTTTCTCTGCCTCTACCACAAAATAAGATGAATTTGTGCTGGTGGCCAGTGCAGATACACCAGAAACACTATTGAATAAAGCTTGATTAAAATAAAAATTTCTTGAGGTATCAGAAATAATTGTATTGAAGATCCTCACTTTTGCATCTCCTTTAATAAAATTATCATTTTTAATGCAAGCACTAAATAGAACAACAGCTAGAAGGATAAATGATAGTTTAGGAATCAAAAAATTACGTTTATTCATAAAGGTTAAACTGTTCTAATAAAACGTAAAGATAACAGAAAGCATATAAAACTGATGAATTTAATTATCGGTAATGATGTGAGCCTCTAAAGTTGCCGAGGTTGTTCCGCTGAACCAAATGGTATAAATTTTACCTGCTAAAAAATTTGCATTATCGATGGTTTTGACTGTACCAGATCCAACAACATTATACCTTAAATTCAGATCGGCATCAACCGAAAAGTAACCCGATGTTTGTTTAAAAAGCAAGCCATTCACAAATTGTGTTCCTGCTTGTACGCTTACATTAATGCCAGTGGTAAAATATGGAGTTAAATTAATGAACTTAATTTTGGCCTTTCCGGTTTCGGTGTTACTAAGGTTGTCTTCATAATTCACAATCTCTCTTGCTCCATTTCTATCGCTTACCAAAAATGTTGAATAAGTAATTGATGGTGTAAAATTCAAGGTAGATTCTGTTGCCAGATTTGCTGAGCCAATGAATTTTACGATTCTGCTTCCAGATGAGATCTTTAAATATTCTGTAGTTTCTGAAAAAGACAATGCTGCAGTAGACAGCTTTAGCCCATCAATGTATAAATCCTGATTAGCCTCAGTTTGCGTTGCATTAATCATTTTTACTTTGGCCTCTCCCTTTACGATAATATCTGGATCATGTTTTTCACAGGCTGTTAGAGAAATCATTAGCAAAGATAGAAACAGCAAACTTGAGCGGTTGGTAAAGATTTTCATAGGTAGTCGTATTTGGTCGGTAAACAAAAATGGCTTGGTCAAAAACCAAGCCATTCTTCAAATATCAACTAAAAAATTAGTAGCTTAATAACTATTGTTTAACATTACTGGCATCACCAACATCAATACATCTTCATTTTCATCATTGGTATGAGGAATTAAAAGACCTGCTCTATTAGGAGTAGATAATTCTAATGTTACTTCTTCACCACTCAAATTGCTCAACATTTCGATTAGAAAACGGGCATTAAAGCCAATTTCTAAGTCTTCACCATCATATTGACAGCTTAAACGCTCATGCGCTTCGTTAGCGAAATCTAAATCTTCAGATGAAATATTCAATTCGCTTCCGTTAATTTTCAGTCTTACCTGGTGAGTTGTTTTGTTTGCAAAAATAACTACACGACGAAGTGTATTTAAAAATAAACCTCTATCGATAACCAATTTATTTGGGTTATTTTGAGGGATTACTGCTTCATAATCAGGATAGCGTTCGTCTATTAAACGACACACCAAATTAATATTTTCAAATTTGAAGAACGCACTAGTTGCATTGTAATCTACAGAAACATTAATATCAGTAGATGGCAAAGCTGCTTTTAAAAGTGTCAATGCTTTTTTAGGCAAAATAAACGAAGTTGCTTTATCAGCTTTGCTGTCCATTCTACGGTAGCGTACCAATTTGTGAGCGTCAGTAGCTACAAAAGTAATATGCTGTTGCGATAACTGACAAAAAACACCAGTCATTGCCGGGCGTAATTCATCGTTACTAACTGCAAAAATGGTTTTAGTAATTGCTTCTGTTAGTACTGAGGCTGGCAAGTTCACTGAAGATGCATTTTCAACTACAGGAATTTTAGGGAAATCATCGCCATTTTCGCCACTCAGTTTATATTTTCCATCACCAGCACTAATTTCAATTGCGAAAGTTGCATCATCGATATTAAATGCAATCGGCTGATCTGGTAAAGTTTTAAGGGTATCTAATAAAATTTTAGAGGGAACTGCAACCTTACCTTCTTCCTTAGATTCTACAGCCAAAGCAGTAGTCATGCTGGTTTGTAAATCGGTAGCAGAGATTGTTAAGTTTCCGTCTTTAATTTCGAAAAGAAAATTTTCAAGTATGGGTAAAACTGTGCTGCTGCTCGATGCACCATTTACAGTTTGTAAGTGTTTTAATAAAGTTGATGTGGATACAATAAATCTCATGATATCAATTAGTCTTCTTCAAAAATATAAAAATTATTTAGCGTACTTGTATTTGCGGTAATAATGTTGAAAAATTGCAAAGAATATTAACAATAGCATGGGCGCAACAATATTTACAATCTGCCATTTAGTTTTCTCGATTTTAACTTTTGCCCGGTCTAACAGCCTTATTTTAACGTCTTTATTACGCAAAGCGATTAAGTTATCATCATCAGTAAAATAATCGGCAATGTTTAACAGTAAAGCTTTGTTACCATAGGTACGCTGTGTATAGCGGTCAAAACCTAAAGGTAAGGGCGAATTGTCTTTTGCCACCACCTGATTTTTAAAGATATCTCCATCTCCTATCACAACCATTTTGGCGGGTTTGCCTACCGCAGCATTGGTATACGGCATAGAAATACCCGCCGGAAGCGGTCGGCCGGAAAAAACTGAAGGAAAATTTCCCTCTAATAAAACACCAGCACTTTGTAACGGATTACGAAATGTTTCCGGATCCGGCTGTTCTGCAAGCATTTGAAGCGAAAATAATTTCGGCACATTAAATACCTTATTAAAATTAGAAGTGGTTAAAATGTATGTCTTCTTTATACCTTTGGCGCCAATGGTATCAACCGTACTGGCGAATTCTGCTTTGATACCATCTAAATTTTTAACCACACTAGCAGTCGTATCTGGCAGCAAAATCGGGTAGTAAATCCAGGGAACAAGCTGTAATTGAGGCTGGCCACCAACTACGCCGGTAGAAACCGGAATCTCCGCAGCATTCTTATCCGCAATGATGTTATAATTTATTCTGGCTCCATAAATAAACAGCATATCATCAAGGTTTAAAGCCTTATTGAACACCATCTGACTACCTCTACCCCTCAAACTGTCGAGCTCTGCTGAAATCTGGTCGATGCTCCACAGCACCCGTCCTCCGTTCATTACAAAATAATTTAACTTGTATTTCTCCGTTTCCGAAAACTCCGTTTGGGGTTTTACCACAATCATCATTTTCAGTTTATCTAATCCGGCCTTATCAATTGTATTCAAATCCACGCGACCAACCTCGTAACTATTCGCAAGCGTGTGCATTGCATCATATAGCTGTAAATCAGATGGTTCGCCATTAGATTCCGTAAAACCAATCCTCGGATTATTTCCGGTAAGCACCTTTTTAATGCTTGAGGTAAAGATATACTCAAGATTTTCGATAGAGCGGTTTATATTATCTTCGTAACTGCCCCCGGCATCAAGGTTTTGCAATAGTTTAACAGGCATCTGCTTCCCATTACTTTCAATCATTGCCATCGGGAAAACGAGTTTCTGAGTTAGGCCACTTTCTGTTTTTACGCTCAAATTTGTAGCTTCTATTCCTTGTTGGTAAAGATTGTTAATTACCGTATCCTGGTCTGCAGCGCTTAAGCCTGTTAAGGGATCAACAAAAACAATTTTCAAATTGGCTTTGGAATAGGCTTTATAATCAGCCAATAAATCCTTTACCGAAGTCTGCAAGCGCTTAAAAGCGGCGGGCAACTTACCATCCAGAAAAACAGTTACAATAATTGGCTTCTTCGTATCGAGCAGTAGCTTTTTTGTTTTATCATTGAGGGTAAATCTTTTATCTGAAGTAAAATCGAAGCGGTGGAAAAAATACTGACCACCAACGTTTAGTAAAACCAATGCAAGTAACACAACAAAAATGTTAATCCATCTCTTTTTCATCATCATTTCCTCCCGGTGGCCAACTTTGTGAATAATAAAAACAGAACAGAAAAACTGATAAAATAAATTAAATCGCGAGTATCTAAAACGCCGCGACTTATCGATTGGTAATGCTGATTAATACCTAACGAGGATATGGTTGTCTCGAAACTCTGCATCGAAAAGATTTCACTTGTATAGTCAAATCCTAAAAATGCAAAGGCACATAAAGCTGCAGCAATTGCAAATGCGATAATTTGATTTTTAGTTAATGAGGAGGCAAAAATACCAATTGCGGTAAAAGCGGAGCCTAATAGAAACAAACCAATGTAAGAGCCAATTACCGAACCTGAATCAATATTCCCTTCCGGCAAACCAAGTTTTGAAATCGAATAATAATATATCAAGGTTGGTATTAGGGCGAGTAAAACTAAAATAACACAGGCTAAATACTTTGCCCAAATAATTTGCCACTGGCTAATTGGCTTGGTAACTAACAGTTCGTATGTACCTTCCTTTTGTTCTTCGGCAAAAGACCGCATGGTAATTGCCGGAATCAAAAACATAAATAAATAGGGCACAAGACTAAAAAAACCGCCAAGGTCGGCATAGCCATAATCAAGTACAGAAGTATCAGGAAAAAACCAGAGCAAAAGACCGGAAACAGCAAGAAAGATACCGATGGTAATATAGGCAACCATCGAACTCAAAAAACTTAACAATTCGCGTTTAAATACTGCGTACATACAATTTTAAATGCCGAAGATATGAAATATTGAAGCAAAAAAGCCAATTTCTTCTTCGTAAAAAAGCGCTGGTTACGAAATGGGAAATGCTTTAGTCGTCAGCGAATATAATGTCTAGGAAAACGCTTCTTAAAGAAAAAGACTTATCAATAAATTGATTACATGAACCTCGATTTTAAGCAGTTAACGCTCTAAAAATTTCTTCTAAAGAATGTTGGCTGTGATTTTGTTTAATGCCTGTAAGCGTGTCATTTGCTACAATTCTGCCTTTGTTTATGATGATGATGTCATCGCAAATTGCCTCTACCTCCTGCATGATGTGGGTAGAAATTACGACCGTTTTGTTTTTGCCGAGTTCTTTAATAAGTGCTCTTATATCCACCAGCTGATTTGGATCTAACCCTGAAGTTGGCTCATCTAAAATCAAAACCGCAGGGTTGTGGATAATCGCTTGCGCCAAGCCTACCCGCTGCCGGTAACCCTTAGATAGCATTCCTATTTTTTTATGTTGCTCGGGCGTTAAACCGACCATTTTTATTACCTCATCAACTCTTGCAGGCAAATTTTTTAATTGATACGTTTGGCCAATAAAGCGGAGAAACTCCTTTACGTACATTTCTGTGTAAAGCGGTGTATTTTCGGGCAAATAACCAATCTGTTTTTTGGCTTCGATTGCGCTCGTTAAAATGTTTTTACCCGAAATTTCAGCATCGCCAGATGTCGGCTCCAAATATCCGGTAAGCATACGCATTGTAGTGGATTTCCCTGCGCCATTTGGACCCAGAAATCCCAATATACGCCCTGGTTTTGCCTCAAAACTTATCGAATCTACGGCCCTTTGCTTATCGTAATGCTTAGAAAGATTTCTTACTGAAATACTCATATAAAATTTTTTAACCAAAAGATTTGCCTGTTATCAGGCACAAATTCCAGCTGTGGTTAATTAACGAATGATGACGTGAGCTTCTTATTATACCGAAACTTATCAAGCTCTTCTGCTGCCTGTGGAAGGTTATCTCCAGACAAAATATCCGCTCCATTGTTTACCAGGTGATAATAAATATTTCTTGCAGGGCTGGCAATTGCACTTTTATCAATATTGCCCATTGTTCCGAGGATTGTAGTTATTCCTTTTTCATGCAGAAAATCATACAAGCTTTTTTCAGGTGCGCTTACACCCACAAATGCTACAATTCTATCGTTTGGTATACCTAAATTGTTCAACCGTTTTAGCTCCGCCTTTTTCTGCACAGAGGCTGAAATCATTAAATCGGGCGCCAGCTGATGTACTTCCTGAGCCTGGTTTGCTGTATACGTAATAATGATTGAATTGCTTTCTACCTTATATTGACGAACTTTTTCAATTACCCTGGCATATGAAACACCTTTTTTCAAATCGATGGTAAGCAAAGCCTTTCCTTTGCTCCAGGTCAACACGCTGTCTAAAGTCGGGATTTTGAAGTTTGTTTCCTTACCATCATTGTCTTTCAGGTTAAATGCTCTTAGTTCTTCGTAGGTGTAATCGCCTATATTGCCTCTCCCGGTCGAAGTTCTATCCAACTTATCATCATGCATGATGACCATAACCGAATCTTTACTGTAAGCAATATCAAATTCGATAATAACCGGGCTATAAGTGGTTGCGTTTTCGAAGGTTTCGATACAATTTTCTGGAAAGCCAGCCATTGGCCCGCCTCGGTGAGCGCTGATTAAAGGAAAACGATTTTCTGGCGACCACTTTAAAAACTGATAGAATTCTGCAGTTTTATTAAACTTAATATAG
>SEDB01000435.1 GCA_004210715.1 Pedobacter sp. | reverse complement strand
GCGGGCACTTAAAAGGATATCGTCATCATCATCGATGATTAAAACTGTTGCGTTTAACATGGTGTGTATCTTAAATAAACCTCTCCCTATTAAAGTTAGTGGTTGCTTTTGTTTTTGTGTTGTCCCTCTCCTTGAAGAGAGAGAAATGTTGGTAAAGTGGTTTGAACCTATTTTTTATGTGTTTAATTAAACCTCTCCCTATTAAAGTTAGTGGTTACTGTTATTTTTCTGCTGTCCCTCTCCTTGAAGAGAGTGACATATCGGTAAAGTGGTTTGATTTATTTTATAAAATTAAGGAAATCAAACAGTACAACCGAACAATGGACAAAAAAATAGAGAAGAAGAGATTTAGCACTAAAACCTTAATCATTATCGGTGGGGCAATTGCTTTTGTGGCAATAGTAATTTATGGCTATACCTTATCACTTAAGAAAACATATAGTGCTGATGCTGATAAATTGACCTTAAGCAAAGTGGAATATGGCGATTTTGAAGATGTGGTTTTGCTAAACGCAAGTGTTGTTCCGCTAACTTCTGTAATTGTGAGTTCTTCTGAGGGGGGTACGGTTGCAGAAATTTTTACAGAAAATGGTGCCTCTGTAGTAAAAGGAACGCCGTTACTAAGAATCTCTAACTCAAACGCTATGTTAAGTTATACCTCAAGTCAAACTGCGGCGACAGAACAAATTAATCAGCTGCGTAAATCACGACTGGATTTAGAGCAAAATCAGCGGGTTTTAAATCAGGATGTTTTGGATGTTGAGAATAGTTTAAGAACGGCGGCTCGCCAATACCGATTGGATAGCTCACTTTTTGCCAAAAAAGTAATTACACTTCAGGAATTTAATAAATCAAGTCAGGATTACGAATATTACCAAGGCAAACTTAAAATCGTTCGCCAGGCGGTAAAACAGGAAAACCAAAGTAGAAGAATGCAGCTTTCGCAAATCGACCAATCGATGGGGCAGATGAACGAAAGTTTGGAAATGATTCGCAAGAACATCGAAAACATGACCATTAAAGCGCCTGTATCGGGCAAGCTTTCATCATACGATCCAGTAATTGGTAAATCATACAATTCAAATGAAATGATAGGAAAAATTGATGTGTTGCAGGGATACAAGTTACAGGCAGGAGTTGATGAATATTATATTAATCGGGTAAAAGAGGGGCAGTCTTCAACTTGTGAATTTAACGGTAAAACTTATAATTTAACCGTTAGCAAAGTCATTCCAGAGGTAACCGCAGGCCAGTTCCAGGTAGAAATGGTTTTCAAAGGTGCCGCGCCAGATGGTTTACGTCGCGGTTTATCATTGCAAACGAAATTAACTTTATCTGATAACAGCAAATCATTACTACTTGCGCAAGGGCAGTTTTTTCAAAGTACTGGCGGTTCGTGGGTATTTGTGGTAAACAATGGTAAAGCAACCAAGAAAAACGTTAAAATCGGTAGAAAAAATTACCTGTATTACGAAATATTAGATGGTTTGAGCAAAGGCGATGAAGTGATTACATCATCTTACGACCAGTTTAATCAATATGATCAAGTAGAAATCAATAAATAAAGAATGAATAGAATATTACTGACAACAACTTTAGTTTGTTTCTCGATTTTCGCGTATTCACAAAGCATCTTTAAGAAAGAGGCCAATTGGATGGATAGCAAAAATGGTGTGAACTATGAAATGAATATTTACAGTAAATCTGCAAAAAATACCGATACAGATTTGGCTAAAGCGAAATTTACAGCAACTGGAGATTTAGCTTTGCTTGAAAAAATTGAATTGGTTCAGGATGGAAAACTTAAGTTTAACATCACACTAAAAACCGAGACTACAGAAATACAACTACAGCCTGGCGTTTACAAGTTCAAAATTTATCATAAAAAACTTGGGGAAAAGGATTTTGAGGTAGAACTCAAAAAGGCTCAAACCAATAATATAAAACTTACTATCAAATAAATCGCTTCATGATTAAAATAGAAAACTTAGAAAAGGTTTACAAAACTGAAGAAGTAGAAACTACTGCACTAAACGGAATTAATCTTCACGTCAAAGCAGGAGAGTTTGTTTCCATCATGGGACCATCGGGCTGTGGAAAATCAACCCTGTTAAACGTAATGGGCTTATTGGATAAACCTGAAAGTGGAAGTTACAAGTTTATCGATACCGAACTTTTAACCTTAAATGATAGAGAACGTTCTAATTTTCGTAAGAGAAATATGGGATTTGTTTTCCAGAATTTTAACTTAATTGATGAGTTAACAGTTTTCGAAAATATTGAATTGCCATTGATTTATAATAAAATTCCTGCCGCAGAACGTAAAAAACTGGTTAATGAAATCATCGAAAGGATGAACATTGTAAATCGTAGCGGTCACTTCCCACAACAACTTTCTGGTGGTCAGCAGCA
>SEDB01000434.1 GCA_004210715.1 Pedobacter sp. | reverse complement strand
TTGAATTAACACAAAAGAATATCCCCACTGATGAAAACTCAAAACGAAATATTCGATTGGGTTGCCACAATGGATGGAGTTTCTATTTAATCAATTTAAAATCCGTATTTGAGGGAGGCTTGGATTTACGCAACAAGGATAATCGCTTTAAACCAATGTTAAATAATTGAGTGATGACATGATGGTAAGCTCCAATGCTTAAAACGCCTTACACGAACGATTGTCATCCTGAACTTGTTTCAGGGGCTTAATAATAACCACACGAATTCAACACGCTAAAATAAATTCAGCAAAATGCGGTTATTAGATTTATTGCCAAGAAAGTGCCGTAACTAGAAAAGACCTGCTTTTCAGCAAGTCTCTTATAAATATTTTTACGCTGTTTCAGCTACTCTAGCTACATTGCGGTAAGGGTATTCACTAAAAATATGTCTGCGGGCAAAACGACCAGGAGAATCGGCATTAACCAATTTCACATAAATTGCTTTAGGCACATCAAAATACTCATAAGCACTACCATCATAAAACTGAATATTCAACACTTGTTGTTTGTATTCAAAATCCTGAATGTTTGACAAAGTAATGGTTTGTGTGTAAGTTTCAATATTTTGCTCACGTGTTTCAGGAGCTATACTCACTAAGAAATGGTATGCTTCGATAATTTCTTTACTTCTTGCTTCCGCATCTAATTTCTCTTCTTCTTGCTGAAATTTGTCCGGGTGACAATCTTTCATCAACGTACGGTATACCGATTTAAGCTCTTTTAACTCAGCTTCTTTATCTACGTTTAAAAGCTTTCTGTAATCTACTATCTTTTTCATTTATGCTAACCTCTTTTTTGTTTTCCACGAAACCAGCCACCATATATTTGATCGATGATTTCAAAGGCGCAAAGATACGATTTATAATCATTTGATTTTGAGAAAGTTTGTTTTAATTATATTCAACACCTAACCTTCTCAAATATTCATTTAACAGCTTATATTCACTCAAAACCAACGTATTAAACAACCTCCAGAAATCAATCTAGTATTTAGCTTGCAATGAATTTTCAATTACTTCCTTATAATAATTAATGTACGAAGGCAGGATTTTTTTTAGATCGAAATCCTGAGCTCTTGTAAAAGCATTCTCTTTAAAATATTTCAGCGTTTCATCATTACTTAAAATGGTAATTGCTTTATTCGCCATATCCTCTACATCACCAACATCGCACATGTAGCCGCAAAAATCATCAATATTTAATTCTGGCAAGCCACCAGCATTCGATGTAATGGCTGGAACTTTACAAGCCATAGCTTCTAATGCTGCCAAACCGAAGCTCTCCGATTCCGATGGCATTAAAAACAAGTCAGAAACAGAAAGAATTTCTTCTACAGCATCTTGTTTACCTAAGAAACGAACATGATCATCTATGCCTAAAGAACGACAAAGTTGTTCATCATAAGATCGCTCAGGCCCATCGCCGACCATTAATAATTTAGAAGGAATAACGGCCTGCACTTTTTGGAAAATGCGAATTACATCTGCAGTGCGTTTTACCTTTCTAAAATTAGAAGTATGTATTAAAATGCGCTCATTGTTTGGTGCAATTGCCTTTTTAAAGTGGTCTTTTGCTTGTAAACTAAATCGGGTAAAATCAATAAAGTTCGGTATAACCTTAATTTCTTTGGTAATATCAAAGTGTTTGTAGGTATCTTCTCTTAAATCGTCTGAAACGGTTGTTACCCCATCGCTTTGATTAATTGAAAAAGTAACAACCGGTTTATAGGTTGGGTCTTTACCTACCAAAGTAATATCTGTACCATGCAATGTGGTAACAACAGGTATATGAATGCCGTAGCTGGCCAAAATTTGTTTGGCCATAAAGGCTGCAGACGCATGAGGAATAGCATAATGTACATGCAAAACATCCAACTGTTCAAATCTAACCACATCTACCAATTTACTGGCCAATGCCGATTCATACGGCGCATAATCAAAAAGCGGATAATCCCTTACTGAAACCTCGTGGTAAAAAAGGTTTGCCGAAAAGAAATCAAGCCTGGCTGGCTGACTATAGGTAATAAAGTGAACTTGATGGCCTTCGTTGGCCAGTGCTTTTCCAAGCTCTGTTGCAAC
>SEDB01000433.1 GCA_004210715.1 Pedobacter sp. | reverse complement strand
AAGCTGATATTTTTTACGATATTGAAAACGACATTGATTCTTCAGTGTCGTTTTTTTTGTTGCTAAATTTTTCGCTATGTTACGTGCGCTTCTTCTTTTATCAACCCTTTTTAGTTTTCACCTGAGCATTGCCCAGAACGCTTATTCAGTTAAAGGAACCTTCAAAAATCCTTTTCAGGGTAATGTATATTTAATCCGTGGCGGCGAAAAGGATTCGGCGGTTGTTCATGATCGTTCTTTCTCTTTTCAAGGTGAGACCCTGCTGCCTACATTTTCCTATTTTATCATCAAGAGCTCAAAATCCATCGGTCTGATGCCATTCTATATCGGTGATGGGGAGGTTGAGGTGGAGCTGGATACCCTTACCAAAACCGGCGAGCGGAAAAACGGGAAATTCGAGGTGCGCCAAATCCTGTTTCTGTTGCTCAGGCTGCAATTTTGCAAAGAAATAGCGGGTATTTTGATAAAAAGACACTTTTAACACTGTATCAGAGCTTCAGTGAAGCACTAAAAGCTTCCGGAGAAGGCGTGCAAATTAAAGGCGCCACCGTTAATATTCTGCCCGTTGTGCTGGGAGAAATTCTACCTGAGTTTTCACAGGCTCAGCACAATGGTGATAATTTCTCACTGTCATCTCTAAGGGGCAGATACGTCCTGATTGACTTCTGGGCCTCGTGGTGCGTGCCTTGTAGAGAAGAGAATCCAGTAGTGGTCAGGGCATATAACAAGTTCAAAAAAAGGGGGCTGGAAATTGTTGGCGTTTCACTGGATTCAAAAAGGGAAAACTGGCTGAAAGCGATTAAAGTGGATAAATTGCCCTGGGTTCATGTTTCGGATTTGAACGGCTGGGATAATGAGGTGTCAAGAATGTTTGGTGTCCGGTCCATTCCGGATAACATTCTTTTAGATCAGCAAGGCAAAGTTTTGGCAAGGTCACTACGGGGCAGGGAGCTGGAGAAAAAACTTTCTGAAATTTTCAGGTAAGGTATTCAAGTTGAAGTTTTCTTGAGGATCAACTTATCGGCATGTTCGATTTCATTCCCACCTTTGAGCGCAGCGCGTTCAGCTAACCGGAGTGGATGCATTACCGGTGTTTTTTTCTAAAGTGTTCCATTAGAGGCGACTGAAAAAAGAATTTCTAACAGCGCATTAAAGCTGGCAGTAATTTTAGAAAGATCTAAAGATGTGTTGATGGGAAGAACATGGTGACGCCGCTTAATTTTATTTATTTTTAAATTTAAAATCCAGTTAACACTATTATTGTATTATTGACCGATTGAAAATAAAACATCACACATGAAATCTTTTAAACTCCTTTTATCAATACTGCTTACCTCAGCTATTGCCTTTGCGCAGAAAAATGCGGCGCCCATCAACATCATCACCTATAACATCCGCTTGAATGTGGCCTCTGACGGCGTTAATGCCTGGCCAAACCGCAAAGATAATGTGAAGGCTCTGATCAAATTTCATGATGCAGATATTCTTTGCGTACAGGAGGCGCTACCTGAGCAATTTGATGCGCTGCTTGAAAACTCAAACTTCGATGTAGTGGGGGTAGGACGGGAGGATGGAAAGCGCAAGGGGGAATTTTCTGCCGTATACTTCGATAAAGATCGCTTCGTCAAAAAAGATGGCGGTACCTTCTGGCTTTCCCAGACGCCGGATGTTCCTTCAAAGGGATGGGATGCTGCATTGAACCGGGTTTGCAGCTGGGTAAGACTTTATGATAAGTTAAACAAAAAGGAATTTTTGGTCTTCAACACCCATTATGATCACATTGGAGTTCAGGCGAGGATTGAATCAGCCAAGCTTATCAAACAAAAAATACAGGAAATAGCACCCAGACTTCCTGTTGTTTATACCGGTGATCTGAACGTTACCCCGGAGACTGAAGCGATCTCTACAATAAAATCTTTTTTGATTGATGCAAAAGATATCAGTCAGGAAGCGCCTTACGGCCCCAATGGAACTTTCAATGGATTCGATTTCAATAGCGATTTGAAAAACCGAATCGATTATATTTTTGTAAATAAAGGCTTTAAGGTTCAAAAGTTCGCTGTGCTGTCTGATAGCAAAGATAAAAGATACCCTTCTGATCATTTACCGGTGTTCGCTAGGTTATGGTTTTAGCCATGTGCCAATGACATGCAATTCTGGGCCTTATTTTTGGTTTTTGATCAAGTCGTTGATCAGGAATTTTGATTTTGCTTGGATCGTGTAGCCCTAGGTAGAATATTGATCTTAAATGATCTGATTGACGCTTGTAGCGAATTGATTTTTTATTACATTAAGATTTTCTCTTTGGCTTTCTGCTTTGACCTTTAAATAAACAATGAAAATATCATATAACTGGTTAAAACAATTCGTTCAAATAGATAAAACGCCGCAAGAACTTTCGCTAATCTTAACCAACGTTGGTTTAGAGGTGGAGAGTGTGGATCAGGTTCAACCTGTTGTGGGTGGCTTGGCAGGATTGGTGATTGGCGAGGTTTTAACCTGCGTTCAACATCCAAATGCAGATCGCTTACGGGTAACCACGGTAAATGTTGGCGGTAAGGAAAATCTTCAGATCGTTTGCGGCGCACCAAATGTTGGTGCCGGACAAAAAGTAGTGGTGGCTACTGTTGGAACAACTGTTTATCCTTTGGAGGGCGAGCCGTTCAAGATCAAAGAGTCTAAAATCAGGGGAGAGGTTTCGCAAGGAATGATCTGTGCAGAAGATGAAATTGGTTTAGGAAAATCCCACGATGGAATTATGATTTTGGCTGATGATACTGAAATTGGTATCGCTGCTAAAGATCATTTCAAAATGGAAGATGATTTTGTTTTTGAAATTGGTTTAACACCAAATCGTGCCGATGCAGCTTCTCATTTAGGTGTGGCTAGAGATTTAGCCGCTTATTTTAGAAGCGAATATGAAATGCCAGATTTATCTGCTTTTAAAACTGAAAATGAAAACTTAGTTATCCCAGTAGAAGTAGAAGATTCAGCTGCTTGTCCGCGTTACAGCAGCGTTACGATTTCTGGCGTTACCGTTACTGATTCTCCAGATTGGTTAAAAGATAAATTGAAAGTGATTGGTTTACGCCCGATTAACAATGTGGTTGATATTACCAATTATGTACTGCATGGTTTTGGCCAGCCGTTACATGCTTTCGATGCTGATAAAATTGCTGGTGGCAAAGTAATCGTTAAGAAGGTTGCGGAGGGAACGCCTTTTGTAACACTGGATGATGTAGAG
>SEDB01000432.1 GCA_004210715.1 Pedobacter sp. | reverse complement strand
TTCTTTCACATTGCTTATCAGGGACAGTATTTTAGCGGTTGGCAAAAACAACCTGGCGTAAAAAGCGTACAGGAAGTTATTGAGCAAACACTTTCAAAAATATTAAAATCGCCCATAACCATAAATGGTTGTGGTAGAACTGATGCACATGTTCATGCCAGTCAATTTTTCTTTCATGCAGATATTGAAAAAATCATAGCATTCGATTTGCTTTACATCGTAAACAAAGCGCTGCCTTACAACATCGCTGTTTTCGACATTATTGAAATGGAAGGCAAACCACACGCCCGTTTTGATGCCGTACAGCGTAAATATGATTATTTTGTACACACCTATAAAGATCCCTTTTTAAGTACCCAAAGTTCATTTTACCAAGTAGACAACCTCTTTAGATTTCACATTGCCAGCAACCGTTTTTTGGGCAAAATGATTCGCATTACAATGGGTAAAATTTTAATGGTTGGTAAAAACGAACTAAGCGTTGAAGAGTTTGAAAACGACTTGATAACTTTACAGGCATCAAAACTTACCTTACCTGCACACCCAACAGGTTTATATTTATCAAAGGTTACTTATCCCTATCTAAACCTCGAACCTAGAACTGAATTTATAAATGTAGCACAAGGTGCTGAATGGATTTCGGTTTAATTTGTAATTCATCGAATAATTGATATTAAGAATTTACAATCTTAAATCGGTCTTCCATTGCCTTTGAATCTACTGCCCCAATAAAAATTGTTTTGATATACGACCTAAATAAAACAATTTCAAACACGATCATTAAAGCAACTAGTAGGCAAATAAGATTGAGATTTAGCCCAAACCTAGATGCTAAATGATAAACAACATTTCCTGGAAGAATTCCAAAAGATGTAAAAACTAAGAAAATCCTGGAAGCGTAACGATTAGTCAAAAATTTCCCCTTAGCTGCATTAAATTTTCTTTTGATTGGCCAAACTGATAGTGGCATGAGTAAGAAAAACGGAATGTAAATGGTTAGCACATCCAAATGCGCTGAAATAGTCATTAGATAACAACAGTAAAGCAAACTAAACATAAAATACAGGAATACATATTTTACAGATGCATGCTCCAATAAATTTCTATAAAAAATTTTATTGTATTTTTTTGCAATACTTTTTTTTACGGATTTTTGAATACTGAGCAAATCAACTTTATTCTCTTCGTAAAGCAATGCCACTAAACTTTCAAAGGATATTTCAACACCAAGTCTTTCATCATCCTCCAGTATTGAAATAAAGTGATCCAAAATTTCGATCTGCTCTTCAACATAGATATATTTCTTATTGATGATAAACTGCTTTACATATTCTATTTCAGACGAGGTTAGTTTCATGAATAGCTTGTTTTTAAGTTCAATAACAATTGCAGTTGAGTAATAAAATTTTTGGCTTCCTGAAGTTTGTTGACCACCTCTTTTTCTCCTTCATTTGATAGAGAATAATATTTTCGCACACGATTATCAACTACTTCTGTAGTGGTTTCCAGCAACCCCTCCGCCTCTAATTTATGAAGTGCAGGATACAGGGCTCCTTCTTTTAAAAGCAGTTCACCTTGTGTAATGGATTTTACCTTTTGCGTAATTTCATAACCATACATTCGCTCGTTTTCTGATAATAGATTCAGGATAATGGTTTGCAAAGTTCCCTTAAACAATTCGTTGCTTACTGCCATATTCAAATATATATAAATTTTACTTACATAAGAATTTTATGCATATAAAATGAAAAACAAAAAACCCCCTTCAAGTTTTTTACTCGAAGAGGGTTTTTATTCTAAAGTCTCCTTTAGGGATTTAGGAGTTAAGCATCAATTTTAGCATACTTTGCATTACGCTCAATAAATTCTCTACGAGGTGCAACTTCATCGCCCATTAACATAGAGAAAGTATGATCGCATTCTGCAGCACTTTCAATAGTCGCTTGCAATAATGTACGGGTAGCAGGATTCAAGGTAGTATCCCAAAGCTGCTCCGCGTTCATCTCACCCAAACCTTTGTAACGTTGAATATGTACGCTATCTTCTTTACCCGCACCTTTTAAGCGTTGTACAGCAGCATCGCGTTGTACATCATTCCAGCAATATTCGAATTCTTTACCTTTTTTAACCTGGTAAAGTGGTGGTGATGCGATATAAACATAACCAGCTTCGATTAATGCCCTCATATAACGATAGAAGAAAGTTTCAAAATCTTACCCTTTAAAGGTAAAATAGCCTGAATATTTCTATCACGACCTTGCTTAGCAGTTCCACCTGCCGAGTCTCCCTCTACTAAGTAAATCTCACATTTTTCAGGATCACTATCAGAGCAATCGGCCAGTTTACCTGGTAAACCAGAACCACCCATTACACTCTTACGTTGAACCATTTCGCGAGCCTTACGAGCCGCAGCACGAGCAGTAGCCGCTAAAATAACTTTGTTAACGATCATCTTCGCCTCTTTTGGATTTTCTTCCAAATAAGCGCCTAATGCCTCGCCAACTGCTACATCAACCGCACCCATTACCTCACTATTACCCAGCTTGGTTTTAGTCTGACCTTCAAACTGTGGCTCTTGAACTTTTACAGAAACTACTGCGGTCAAACCCTCTCTAAAGTCATCACCGGTAATTTCCATTTTAAGGTTTTTTAGTAAACCTGATTTATCAGCGTAACTTTTTAAAGTACGTGTTAAACCTCTACGGAAACCAGCAATGTGCGTTCCACCTTCGTGGGTATTGATGTTATTCACATAAGAGTGAACATTTTCCGAATAACTGTCATTGTATTGAAAAGCCAATTCAACAGGAACTCCGTTTTTAATGCCATCAATATAAATTGGTTCAGGCAAGAAAGAGGCTCTGGTACCATCTAAAAAGGCAACAAATTCTTTTAAACCACCATCAGAATGGAAAACTTCAGAGAAGAATGTTCCATCCTCTAAAGTTTCACGCTCATCAGTTAATGTTAAAGTAATGCCTTTATTCAAGAAAGCCAATTCGCGTAAACGACCAGCTAAAGTATCATATTTATACTCCGTTGTTTGCGTAAAAATAGTTGGATCCGGACTAAAAGTTACAATCGTACCACGTTTGTCAGTTGTACCAACTTCTTTTACATCGTACTGCGGAACACCAATTTTGTATTCCTGCATCCAGATTTTACCTTCACGATGCACCTCTGCTTTCAAATCGGTAGACAACGCATTCACGCAACTTACCCCAACACCGTGTAATCCACCAGAAACTTTGTATGTATCTTTATCAAATTTACCACCGGCGTGTAAAACCGTCATTACGATTTCAAGTGCCGATTTATTCTCTTTCGTGTTAATACCAGTCGGAATACCACGACCATTATCTTCTACTCTAATCGAGTTTCCTGCTAAAATCCTAACGTCGATTGTATCAGCATGACCAGCCAAAGCCTCATCTATCGAGTTATCTACAACCTCATAAACCAAATGGTGTAAACCTTTTACACCAGTATCACCTATATACATTGAAGGGCGCTTACGCACCGCTTCTAAACCTTCTAAAACCTGTATATTATCTGCCGAATAATTTGACTTTAAATCTTGTTCTTCGCTCATATATTAATTAAAAACTATAAGTATCAAAAA
>SEDB01000431.1 GCA_004210715.1 Pedobacter sp. | reverse complement strand
TCGATATCCGCGATCGTTATGGCATTACACAACTGGTTTTTAACATGGATGATAACCGTGAACTTTGCGAAGCAGCACGTTCATTGGGTCGCGAGTTTGTAATTAAAACTACGGGTACTATTGTAGAACGTAGTAACAAAAACCCAAAAATGTCAACCGGCGATGTAGAGATTAAAGTTTCGGCTTTAGAGATCTTAAACGCTGCAAAATTGCCTCCGTTCATGATTGATGATGAGACTGATGGTGGTGACGAGTTGCGCATGAAATACCGTTATCTGGATTTACGCCGCAACCCGGTTCGTAATAATCTGGTTTTACGTCATAAAATGGCACAATCTGTTCGCCGTTATTTAGATGCTTTAGATTTTATCGAGGTTGAAACGCCAGTTTTAATTAAATCTACACCAGAAGGTGCAAGAGATTTCGTAGTGCCAAGCCGCATGAATGAAGGCGAATTTTACGCTTTGCCTCAATCTCCACAAACCTTTAAGCAATTGCTGATGGTTTCTGGTTTTGATAGATATTTCCAGATTGTGAAATGCTTCAGAGATGAGGATTTAAGAGCCGATCGCCAGCCTGAATTTACACAGATTGACTGCGAAATGTCATTCATCGAGCAAGAAGATATTTTAAACACGTTTGAAGGGCTGATTCGTACTTTGTTTAAAGAAGTGCGCAATTACGATTTACCAGAAGTGCCACGTATGCAATACGCTGATGCGATGCGCATGTATGGATCTGACAAACCAGATACTCGTTTTGCCATGCAGTTTGTAGAACTGAATGATTTGGTAAAAGGTAAAGGCTTCCCTGTTTTTGATAACGCTGAATTAGTGGTGGGTATTAATGCAAAAGGAGCAGCAAATTATACCCGTAAACAATTAGATGAGCTAACTGATTTTATCAAACGTCCGCAAATTGGTGCTACAGGTTTAATTTACGCCCGTCATAATGATGATGGAACCATTAAATCTTCGGTTGATAAATTCTTCAACGAAGAAGATTTGAAACAATGGAGCGAAGCATTTGCAACTGAAAAGGGTGATTTGCTTTTAATCCTGGCAGGTTCTACTGATAAAGTGCGCAAGCAATTAAACGAACTTCGTTTAGAAATGGGTAACCGTTTAGGCTTACGCGATAAAAATACATTCTCGGCACTATGGGTGTTAGATTTTCCGTTGTTGGAATGGGATGAAGAAACAGAACGTTACCATGCTATGCACCATCCGTTCACTTCACCAAAACCAGAAGACATTGCTTTGTTAGATACAGATCCGAAAAATGTACGTGCGAACGCTTATGATATGGTAATCAACGGAACTGAAGTTGGTGGTGGTTCAATCCGTATTCATGATCGGACCTTGCAAGCTTTAATGTTTAAACATTTAGGATTCAGTGCCGAAGAAGCACAAAAACAATTTGGTTTCTTAATGGATGCTTTCGAATTTGGTGCACCGCCACACGGTGGTATTGCATTCGGTTTCGATCGTTTAACCTCGATTTTTGCAGGTTTGGATTCGATTCGCGATGTAATTGCTTTCCCTAAAAACAATTCAGGCAGAGATGTGATGATTGATAGTCCAAGTACAATTGATGATAAACAATTGAAAGAACTGAAAATCAAAACTGATTTGTAGTAATCTTATAGTCGTTACCCTAAATTTATTTCTGGGTCTTAATAAAAAAATGCGCTGATCATGATCAGCGCATTTTTTGTGATTTGGCGGAATCCTTATCCGTAAATATCATTCAGCATTTTCGCTAAGCGAATGCCACCTTTCAGCAATTGCTGATTTAAGGTATTAACCCAGTCGAAATTGTAACGGTAACTTAATTTTGAATCTGGCTTTGTGGTTTCGTAAATTTTATTGCAAACCAGATAAGATTCATAAACATTTTCTTTTAAGCTGGTATTTTGCCAGTTGTACAACTGCACTGCAGAAGGATGATTGATCGCTTTTGCATATTCTGTATAACTTAATTGTTGATACTCGATCAATTGTTCATCCCAAACACGATGTAAATTTGATTTCTCGTTAAACCATAACACAGAAACCCTGTTGCCGCCTAAATCTTCTTTACGGGCAACATGCATCGGTTGGCATAAATCGCCAGCCATGTGTACCAACATGCGTAA
>SEDB01000430.1 GCA_004210715.1 Pedobacter sp. | reverse complement strand
TGGATTTTCAATCCGTAAACAGATTTCAAACCCAAATCTCCATCTTGCCGCCCCATAAATTCAGGTGTAAAACCAGCGGTTAACGAACTACCATAAGCTTTAGGAAGCAAATAAAAGCCACTCAAAACCAGAATTACTACTGGCATAACAAATAGTATTTTTCTTAGCTTTTTGAAATTCAAATTTTGCAACAAAGCAATCATGCTATCTAAAACAATAGCCAAAACTGCCGCCGGGATCGCTCCTGCTAAAATCATATTGGTGTTATTCAATGAAATTCCACCGAAGATAAATTCGCCCAAACCTCCCGCCGCAATGTACGAGGCAAGTGTTGCTACCCCAACATTAATTACAGTCGCAGTACGAATCCCAGCTAAAATAACTGGCATAGCCATAGGAAGTTCAACCTTGAAAAGGATTTGTCTTGTACTCATGCCCATCGCTTTAGCAGCTTCTCTAACGTTTGAATCTACTCCAACAATTCCTGTATAGGTGTTTCTGATAATGGGTAAGAGGGCGTAAATGAGCAATGCAACAATTGCAGGTTTCGCTCCAATGCCCAATAGAGGAATCATGAAACCCAATAATGCGATGCTTGGAATGGTTTGCAAAATACCTGCAAACCCTAAAACAGAACCAGATAATTTTCTTTTTCTGGCAATTAAAATTCCTAAAGGCAAACCGATTAAAACGGCGAATAGAAGCGAGATAAAGGTTAAACCAAGGTGTTGTAAGGTTTGATTGAGCAGTTTATCAGATTGTTCAACCATGAACTGCCACAGATTTTGCTGGGTTTCATTCATGATAATTGTTTTTTTGATAAAGATTAAATGCCTCCGATAAAGACTTAAAATCAATATTTTTCTGATCTCCAGAAGAATTTATAACTGTGAGTTTATGATCAAGTTGTAATTTCTCCATCGCCTCCCAAATGCTTTCTGTAGATTGAATTGAAACATTTCCACTGAAATCATTGGATGAAATTAAATCCCAAACATCTTCCAAAGAAACGATTTTGAATTCGAGAGAAAGTTTCTCGCTAGCTAAAAAATCTTTTGCAAAATTATTTACCGGATTGTAAAGCAATTGTTTGGGTGTTCCGATCTGAATAATTTCTCCTTTATCCATCAAACAAATCCGATCGGCGAGCTCGAAAGCTTCATGTATGTCATGCGTAACCATTACCATTGTTTTTCGTTTAAGTTCTTTCAAAGCTTTAAATTCTTTCCGAATACTGGTTCGGGTTACATTATCTAAAGCGCCAAAAGGCTCATCCATAAGCAAAATTGAAGGATCTGATATTAAAGCCCTTGCTAAACCCACCCGCTGCTGCTGTCCACCACTTAATTCATTAGGAAATGCCTGTAAATATTTTTCTGGAAGATGAAGTTTCGCTATGATTTCTATACTTCTGGAGCTAATTTTCTCTTGATCCCAATTTAACAATTTAGGAACAATGGCAATGTTTTCGGCTACTGTATAATGAGGAAACAATCCATTGTTTTGCAAAACATAACCAATTTTTCTTCTTAATTTTTGAGGTTCTTCCTCAGAGATATCTTTCCCATTGATTTGGATTTCGCCAGAATCAGGAATAATCAATCGGTTAATCATTTTTAGCATGGTTGTTTTGCCACAACCACTGGTGCCAAGCAAAATTAAATTTTCGCCTTCTGACACGGTGAAGGAAACATTATTTACCGCTTGGGTACTGGCAAATCTTTTACTTACTGCATTAACTTTAATCATCTAATTTCATAAAAAGATTATTTAATGATTCGCTATAGGTTGGGTGGGCAAAAATGCCATAACGAATTTCCTCATAAGTAATTCCTCCTTGCATGGCCATTTGTAAAACCGACATAATTTCCCCTCCGTCGGCTGCAATGACAGCAGCGCCAAGAATTTTTTTAGTTTTCGCATCAACAACCGCCTTCATTAAGCCAAATGTCTCTCCAGTTTCAATTCCTCTGGCTACATTTGCCATTGGTAAAAGTGCTACTTTATAATCTAAACCTTGCTCCTTTGCTTCATTTTCTGAAATACCAATCCTCGCTAATTGCGGATCAGTAAACATGCAATACGGAACCGGCCGATCTTTGGTGGAAAGCTTGGTTTTCTCTACCAAATTACGATAAACAAT
>SEDB01000076.1 GCA_004210715.1 Pedobacter sp. | reverse complement strand
GTAATGTAATCATCGCCACCTAAATCGTAGGCTGCAGATTTATCTTCCAACATGGTTTTAGCCGTTGCGAAAATAATAGGCACCTGTGCATTAACTTTACGAATATCTTTACCTAAAGTAAATCCATCCTTTTTAGGCATCATCACATCCAAAATGCAAAGATCGAAATTTTGCTTGTTGAAAGCACGCAGTCCTTCTTCTCCATCTGTACAAAGAACTACATCAAACTTGCCTTTGAGTTGCAAATAATCTTGAAGTAATAAACCTAAATTTGGATCGTCCTCAACCAGAAGTATCTTTTTCATTGTTTTTATTTTGTTCACGTATGTAGCATTACCTACCGTAAAAATTTCATTGTGTGTTTGCATAACGTTTAATTTACTTGTGATAGAAATAAATTTAGTGCTATGTTAAGTAAAGTTTGTTTGTATGCCAGCTATGTATCGACCAATTCGGTTTTTGTGCCGATGGTTAGCCCTCATATAAAGGTAGCGATATTTCGAATGTTGTTCCTTTATCTTTTTCGCTACTTACCTTGATAGTTCCATTAACCTGTTTAATAATATCCTGAACATAATTTAATCCTAAGCCAAAACCTTTAACATCGTGCAGGTTACCAGTTGGCACCCTATAAAACTGGTCAAAAATGCGTTTCGATTGTTCTTTTGTCATGCCAATTCCTTTATCGGCGATTTCGATGAGGAGATTTTTACTCGTGTTTCTTGTCGAAATTGTGATTTCTGGCGTTTCTGAACTATACTTATTCGCATTATCAATTAAATTGTAAAGCACGTTAGAAAGATGCAATTCATCGCCAAAAACCGTCGATCTTTCCGCATCCGTATTCACATTTAATATCGCATCCCTTTTTTGAAGCTGAAGCCCCATACTATCGAGCACAATTACAATAAGGTCATTCATATCAACGGCTGTATTATCCATTTTAAGTTCGCCTTTTTCTAATCGGGCAATACTTAAAACACGTTCTATATGACTGCCCAACCGAACATTTTCATCATAAATAATATTAGCCAAACGTTTTAACCGGTTTTTATCTTCCGTAACCTCAGGATCTTTCAAGGCCTCACTGGCAATCATAATGGTGGCAACCGGTGTTTTAAACTCATGCGTCATGTTATTAATGAAATCGGTTTTCATCTCAGATATTTTCTTCTGTTTTAAAATGGCATAGAGTGTATATGAAAATATGAAAACGAGCACCAATAATAGTCCTACTGATGAAGCCAATGTAAACGCCAGATTCCCTAGAATTGCCGAATTTTTATTCGGAAAAGTTACGATCAAAGTTCCCGGATCGCGGAATAGGTCATTGCCGAAAAGGGGTGTTTTATAAGTATTTTCTGGCAAAAACTCTCCTTTTATGTTAGAGGCAACCGTAAATAAAACGGAATCTTTTTTGGCTAACGAAACTTTATAAGAAGGTTTTTGGGTAATGTTATGGGTAAGTAATTCAGCGTTTAACACATCGCCAAGTGCCTGAAAGTTTATTCTCTTGTAAATTGGAATATTCGCTTCCTCCAGTTCTTTTGATACATCCTCCACCAAACTCATTCGGTTGTAAGGCAAAGTGTCTTTACCCAGTGCTGCGATTTTCACTTCGAGTTTTTTACGGGCAATTTCATCTTCACGCTTGAACTTCTTCTCCAGATCATCGGAAATTTTTGGCAAACTAACGGTTAACGGCTTGGCATTTATAGGATCGTATACCAAATATCTTAATGTATCGGGCAGGCTTTGTAAACTTTTAAACTCAAATGTTTTAGGCGCTGGCGCATAGGGTTTTGTACGCATGTTGTAACTCTTTAAAACCAAGCTACGCATATCTACAATTGCATCCATTTGCAAATCAAGGCTTTTGCCATTTTGCGATGATATAGAAACAAATTCTCGCTCAGAAATTACGTTAGGCGCTCGAAAGGACATCCTTATTAAGGTATCCTGCTGGTTTAAATAGTTTTCGATTTGGTTCTCTCGTTCAGCCTGTCGCAATTCAGTTTCCTGAACGTATTGCTGCCTTAAATCTTTAATGTCCAATGCTCGCTGACGGGCATCCTGAAGACGTTTTAATTTGTTTTCTGCATCTTTTCTATTGATGTGACTGGCAACGTTTAATCGTTCTACCTTGTTAACTACAGTAGCTAAAGTCTGGTTAACTTGTTCATCAAAAAGCTGAGATTTTAGGTTGTAAGCCTCCTTGATGTAATACAATTGCATTACAAAAACGCCAAGCAAAGCCACTGTCATTAAAACAGTAATAAACCAAAAACTCCTTTTCTTCATTGATGCGAATTTGTTCCCGACAAGTAAAAAGCATACTCATCATAACCTAACAATATCAAAAATACGGTTTAGCAAAGTTATCAATATGTTTTTAACATATTTTAACATGGTTTACCGTACTGTAAATGAAGAATATAACAATCTATATCAAGCGCTATTAAACTTGTGGCGATAAACTAATTTTTGGTTCTTCTGGCTTTGCGGGCTTCTTTTCGTTCTTCTCTTTTCTGTTCTCTTATTTTCTTTGCGATTACCTTTTGCTGTTTAACAGGGTTTTTTTCGGGTACGATGCCCACACCAACAATATCTTTAATGCCAACAAACAAGGTCTTCCACATTAAATTAAAAAATGAGGCGGAGTTAATTCTTGTATTAGTCATGGTTGCTGTCCTGGCCGGATCACCCTTGCTCGGGTTTTCGTTTTTAACCAATATGGCATTCGCCAGGAAAGATAAAAGTCCTTTTTCTTTTGTTCCCTCGCCATCAATATTATCAGAAAGCAATTTCACTTTTAAGTTATTGTAGAGCATGTTCATAGAACCGGATGCAGAGCTTAAATTTCCACTCGCCTTAAAATCGATATGCTGAACATTTCCACTTTCGATTTCAATTAAGCCCAGATTTTTAGACAAGGAATTTAGATTTTTAAAATCGAATTTTCCTAAACTGCCACTATAACTGAAAGCACCATTTTGATCAGTTAGATTAAAATCTATTTTCACATTTAGTTTTCCACTACCCATTAACAAAGAGTTTAAATCGGCCACCGCATGATTATTTTTAGCTAAGCGCAAACTATCGTTGGTTACATTTAAAATATTTCCTGTTAAGGATTTAAATTCAACAGACCCGGTTTTTTTGCTTGCAGGATTATATTCTGAATATTTTACGTCTATATTTCTCAGTTTTACTGTATCAATAATGGTTGGGATATTCAATCTTTTTAAAGCCATGTGTGGATAATTTTTCCCTTTATCAAAACCTGGAGGAGGTGGCGACTCCCTGCTCATAAAAACTTCTACTTTAGCCGGACCAATTTTTACCGATTTAGCTTCGAGCTTTTGATCGGTATTCAGTTTAATAAAATCCACACCATTAAATTCCACTTTAGTAAAACTTAAATCATATCGATCTTTCTGTATCTTATACTTTCGGGCAAATTCCAGTTCTGGATAAAGTGGTTTTAAACTAAGGCCCTTAATGCTGATTTTACCTGAAGAATACGAACCATCAACTGTATCAACCTTCATGTTGTACATTTTATCTTTAGTGATGGATTTATAACCTGCCACCTGGAAAGAAATATCTTTGGTATAGTAGAACCGGGAAGTATCTTTTCCTGAAAGTGAATCGAGAAGAAAATCCTTAATATTGATATCGAGGTGTTTAATACTGTTTTTGGTTTTAACAGCAGTACTTTTGTTGATATAATCCAAATCGGCATCAATAATTTTAATGCTATGTACCCTGGCAGATTTAAAGGTTTTAGAGATCTGTTCGTAAAGTGATTTTTTGACCTTAACCGTATCGATTTGTTTGGGAACCTTATTGAAAGTAACATTAATGGATGGTCGATCGAGCAGAATCTCATTGATATCCAAACGTTTTTTAAAATACGCCGTTAATATGCTCGCACGTGTAATCTGAAGTTTTTTCAGTTTGATTTCAAAAATGTGCGCCGGCGCAAGATTTTCATTTTTTAAGGTATCGAAAACTTTTGAATCAGGCTTGAGCGTAACATCACGCAGGGCTAAGCTACCGGTAATTACGTTTAGGTTAATGCTTTTAAAATCGATAGAATATAAATGATTAGAGCCATTGTAAACGCCCTCTTTTATTTTTTCAGTTAGAATTGGTTTCCAACGGGCGCTGATGAACATGGCACCAAATGCTAGAATTAAAATCAATCCTCCTGCGATACTTCCGATCCAGATCCAAAGTTTGTTTCTATTTTGAGCTGTCATTTCTATGGTTTATCGATATAGAACAGATAGTTTACAGAAAGGTTTGTTTGAGTGATTTTGCCATTTGAATAAACTGTTGTGAATAAACCTGATATTAGCGAGCACGGAGTCCCGACTGATGAGGAGTGGCGAAGTAAAGCGTTTAGCAGGACTGCTATTCCCGAAATGCTTCCGGGCGCAGGTTTCCTAATCAATCTGAAATGCTAAGTACATCGCTTCTAAATATTTACACCTGATAGTAAATGGCAAACAATTTCTTAATATAATTAATGAATTAACATTAACTTAACATTGAGCTTGTAGCTTTGCAGCATATTAGAAATTAACATGAACAATATTTTTAAGTTCTTTACTCCTCAAGACAGAAAATTTCATCCTCTTTTTGAGCAGGCTGGTAGCAACGCATTAAAAATTGCTGAAGCGCTTTTGGAAATGGTTAGTACAGCTGATGCTGAAGCCAGAAAAACTATTTTTAAGGAAATTGAGCGTTTGGAGCACGTTGGAGACGACATTACGCACTCGATTTTTCTTGAATTAAGCAGGAACTTCATCACTCCATTTGATAGAGAAGACATTCACCAATTGGCTACTGCTGTTGATGATGTTGCCGATTATATTTATGGTACTGCGAACCGCATGCAAATGTACGGTATGAACACCATTAGCGAACCAATTGTAAAAATTGCTGAACTTTTGGTAGAAATGTGTACCGATATTGATAAGGCGATTAAAGAATTACGCAGTTTCAAAAACATCCGTGTAATTGCCGATGCTTGTATCCGCATCAATAGCGGCGAAAACCAGGCTGATTATGTATTTACTTTAGCGGTTGCCCGTTTATTTGAATACGAAACCAATGCAATTGAATTAATTAAACAAAAAGAGGTTTTACAAACGATAGAAAAAGCGACGGACAAGTGTGAGGATGTGGCGAATGTGCTTGAAACTATCTTGGTTAAAAACGCTTAATAATACATAAACATGGTAACTACCTTATTGGTTGTTGTTGTAATTCTGGCTATTGCTTTCGATTACATTAACGGTTTTCACGATGCCGCTAACTCGATTGCAACAGTTGTTTCTACAAAAGTGCTTACGCCTTTTCAGGCTGTTTTGTGGGCTGCGCTTTTCAATTTCGCAGCTTACTTTTATTTTACCGATCATAAAGTAGCCAATACGGTTGCCAAAACGGTAATTGAGAATTATATTACACTAGAAGTGATTCTTGCGGGTTTAGTTGCTGCAATTATCTGGAATCTTTTAACCTGGTGGTATGGTATTCCTTCCAGTTCATCGCATACTTTAATTGGTGGTTTTGCTGGCGCTGGTATGACTCATGCATTACTAATTGGTGCTAGTCCGATGGACGCGGTAAATATGGGTTATGTTGTTAAAATCGTATCCTTTATTGTATTGGCTCCAATAATCGGTTTGGTTATTTCAGTTGTTTTAACTTTAATTATTATTAATATCTGCCGTTATGCAAAACCTGCAACTGCAGAAAAATGGTTCAAACGTTTACAATTGCTATCTTCTGCGGCCTTAAGTTTTTTCCATGGAGGTAACGATGCGCAGAAGGTAATGGGTATTATTGCCACCGCATTAATCGCAGCTAAAGTTATTCCGGATTTTGATTCGATGCCTGCATGGGTTCCAATTGCCTGTTACTCTGCGATTTCATTAGGAACCATGAGTGGCGGCTGGAAAATTGTTAAAACAATGGGTTCAAAAATCACTAAAGTAACAGCATTGGAAGGTGTTGCCGCTGAGGGTGCTGGAGCGATTACATTGGGTATTACAGAGCATTTCGGTATTCCGGTTTCTACAACACATACCATAACAGGTTCGATTGTAGGGGTTGGCGTAGTAAAAAGTGTATCGGCAGTGCGTTGGGGAGTAACCATCAACTTAATCTGGGCTTGGGTATTAACCATTCCGGTTTCGGCTACATTAGCAGCCATTATTTATGCTGCGATTTATTATTTTAAATAAAACAAAATCCATCATCCATATTTAAGACTAAGGCAATTGCTTTAGTCTTTTTTGTTTTTAGGGAAGAGGGAAACAGGTACATTGCGTTTACAGGGGGATCTCCCGAACAAATGAGAATAAGTTTATCCGCAGCGGTTTTATTAGCTTGCTATTGTATTTTTTCATGAACCACATAGAAATGTAGAACATATAGTTTTTAGCGTTCGTATAAAGTCAACTATGCTTTCTCTATATGTCCTAAATATCCATACGGTTCCAACAATAGAGATAAGTAATACTTGCAGGAATAGGCTATATTTCTTTGAGGTAAGAATTCGTTTGAAAACCTAGAACTTAACACTCAATTCCACTGAATCATTTCCGTTCTTGGGTAACACCCAATCTGGTCCGCTTTGAACAAGGCGTTTGGCTTCTGCATCGGCTTTGCTGTTTAATGATTTGATTACTTTAATATTTGTTGGGCGACCGTTCTTTTTAACCTTAAAACTCAGAATAACGAACTGCTCTGGGTCCTTAGTATTATAAAGCTTGTTATTATTTTCCAAATATTGGTTGTAGTTAATGGTAGAAACAGGAACGGGTTTAGTAATCTCGTTAATAGATTTTCCATCCAAATTCTGCTCTGCCCGAAGCATAATTTTTGGTGCAGGTATATTTTCCTTTTTACGGCCGTTGGAGCCAACAATAATGGCAATCTCGTTCAACGATTTATCTCCACTCATTGCGCTTCTAATTGCATTTGGATCAGTTACCGCAGTAATAGGTCGCTCCCTAAAACCAACAGCATTAATTACCAAATCCTTATCTTTCGAATTGCTATCTACAGGCAACGCAAAATAGCCATTTGCATCAGTAGCCGTTACTTTATTTGAGCCCGACAATTTTACAACTGCACCCTGAACAGGTTTACCGTTGCTCTCATTAAATACGTTCCCACTAAAAATAGCACTACTCATTGCAACAGCTGGCGCTGCGGCAATCACGGCATCAGTAGCACTGAGTGCTTCTCGCTTTGCGCTACGAACCGCAGCAGGCATCTCAGCTTTTGCCTCGCTCAAATCAACTTTCGATTTTAGCTCAGTTGCTCTGGCTTCCTTTTCAACAGCTTTAACTATCGGTGCTTGTTTTGATGTATTCATGGCCAGATCAGCAGTTTTTGCATCTACTATGGCTTTATCAATTAAAGCAGCTTTTGTAAGTGCTTTTGATGTATCAACTTTCGTCGCGGCAACAGCTGCATTTGTATCTAAATTAACAATTACACCGTCCTGTCTTCTGGCTGCATGCTCGGCATTTTTACGATTCGTTTCACGCATGAAGAACAAAATACTCACAGCAATGAAAGCAACTGTAGCAGTAGCAGCAATACTTAAGCGTTGCGTGGTAATGCCCCACATTTTGCGTTTAATCGGTTTTTCAGAGATCCTATCGTACAGTTTTTTCTGTAGAATAGATAGCGTTTGCTTACGCTTTGGCGATTGTTTGAGCCCTTCTATGGCTTCGGCAACAAAAGGATCTTCCAATGCCTGGCGTTCCACAAAGTGCATCGCTTTTGCATCAAGTTTACCATCCAGGTAATCCTCCAGAACATCAATATCTAACCAATCGTTATTCACTACTATTTTTCTCTATACAAATCTTTAAATTCCGCTTCCCATTTTGGATATAGCTTTTCACTTTAAGCATATCATAACCTGTAATATCGGCTACTTCTTTATAACATTTCTCCTGCAGGTAGAATAAATCTACACTTTTCCGCTGTTCTTCGGGTAAGGTTTCCATGCACTTTTCCATTATAGTAAGCTGCGTTTCTTTTGTGTTGTCAATATCCAGATGCACAAACTCGCTGTTTTCCACAAAAGTATCATCAATAGAAACGTTGTTTTGCTTAGAAGATTTTCTAAGTGCCATTAAACAATGGTTCCGCGTTAGCACATGCAACCAGCTTTTAAAATTTTGCACCTCATGAATTTTGAGTTTTTTAACCAGCTCCTCAAAAATCTGCATGACAGCATCCTTGCTCAGCTCTTCATCCTTAAAATAATTGAGGCAAACCCCAAATACCAAATGCATATATTTATTGTAAAGCGTACCCAATGCATCCAAATCGCCTGTACTTTTGTACTCGGCAATTAAATCTGCATCATCTTTCTGGTTAATCCCAGCTATGTTTTTTATAAACTTCAAAAAATGGGGTCGCTATGATAAATATCTTCAAGTATAAAAAATATTTTTCAGTAAGGACAGATTTAAGCGAAATTGGTTTTCATCACTCAGCTATTTTTTTTGAAGCGCAAGGGCAATACCAAGATTAAAGTTTGTTCCCGTTTTCCGCTTTTACGCTTCGCTTGTCATGCTTCCTCGCTGCAGGGTAACGCTGCAACCGGGGCTAAAAATCAAATTTTGATGCTTTTTTAACGGTTTCCAAATCAGACGCCCAATATAAGTTTGTCGCTTTTGGTGTACTTACGTTGTTTTTAAACCCGACCGCAGCGGTAGCCCCGAGCTTTTTTGGGCGAGGGCTACAGTAAAGGGCGGGACTGATGGCCGCCAAATGCTGGGAAATTTACATTTCCAAATCAAATTACTGGTAAAAAAATAAACTATTTAGCATTTGTAAATTCTTGAGCAGTTGAAGTTTGCTATTCGCCGTAATTTGAGGTACTTTTGCTAAAATACATAAACACAACAGATTGAATTTTAACGACTTTAATTTTAACCCCGATTTACATGAAGGCCTAATGGCCATGGGGTATAAAAGCGCTACTCCTATACAAGAACAGGCCATTCCTGTAATTTTAGATAATCACGATCTTATTGCCTGTGCGCAAACCGGTACCGGAAAAACAGCCAGTTACCTTTTGCCCGTAATGGAAAAGATTAGCCGTGCTAAAGATCGGCACAACAATACTTTGATTTTGGCGCCGACCCGCGAGCTTGCTCAGCAGATTGATTTACAGGTGGAAGCTTTGGCCTATTTTACCAACATCAGTTCCTTAGCCGTATATGGTGGTGGCGATGGAATTGCATATGAGCAACAAAAACGTTCTATGCGTGATGGAGTGGACATCATTATTGCAACACCTGGCCGTTTGATGGCACATTTATCTTCTGGTGTTTTAAAGTTAGAACATTTGCAGCACTTGATTTTGGATGAAGCTGACCGTATGCTTGACATGGGTTTTTATGATGATATTATGCGCATTGTAAGTTATCTCCCAAAGAAAAGACAAACCTTGCTTTTCTCTGCAACCATGGCGCCAAAGATCAGGAAAATGGCAGGAAGTATTTTGCATGAACCGCAACAGATTACCATTTCCATTGCAAAGCCAGCAGAAGGAATTGATCAGCAAGCTTACAATATTCACGATCAACAGAAACAGGCTTTATTAACAGATATTTTTAAAGACGAGACTTATAAAAGTGCCATTATCTTCGCTTCAACCAAAGAGAAAGTGAAAGCTTTATACAAGACTTTCAAATCCCTAAAAATTAAAGCAGAGGCTTTTCACTCTGATTTAGGACAGAAAGAACGTGAAGATATTTTGTTGGCGTTTAAAAATCGTCGGTTACCGATTATCAT
>SEDB01000429.1 GCA_004210715.1 Pedobacter sp. | reverse complement strand
GGGTATGCGGATGATATTCATGGCTGGAACTTTATTGGAGGGCCAAAAGAATCCATCAACTTTGAAACCTTAGAATTAACGCGTTTAGTTCGTCGCGATCAAACTCGTTTTGCAAATACCACTGATGCAAATGTTGCAGAAAAAGACAAAGCAGATTTTGAAACATTTAAAGCTAGAAGAGCTGATTTAGAAAAACAATTGGCTGAAGCAAAGCAAGGATTGGCTGGAATTTCAGGCTTTAAGAATGCTTTGGATGCAGTTGTAAAGAAAATCGGTAAAGAAAACCCGACCGTGGAAGATTTCAAAAACTTCAAACCAACTAATGATCCTGAAACACGTATTCAAGGTGTGATGGTTCAGCAATTGGAAAAAGGTAGCTTTAAAGATTTTTATGAAGATCAAATTAAAGAAGGTTTTGATTATTACACCCGTCAGGCAGAGTATAACTTAAATGTTGATTACGATCCTCGTGCTATTGTTGGGGATAATCCAAATGATTCTAAAGAGAAATTTTACGGTAATAATGATGTTGCTGGACCTGATGCGATGCATGGTTCTCACGTTGCAGGTATCATTGCTGCTGATAGAACAAACAAATTAGGCATTATGGGCGTTGCCGATAATGTTGCAATTATGGGCGTTCGCTGTACACCAAATGGTGATGAGCGTGATAAAGATGTGGCTAATGGTATCCGTTACGCAGTTGATAATGGCGCTAAAGTAATTAACATGAGTTTCGGTAAAGCTTACAGCTG
The DNA here is from genome assembly GCA_004210715.1 of Pedobacter sp. GTDB lineage: Bacteria > Bacteroidota > Bacteroidia > Sphingobacteriales > Sphingobacteriaceae > Pedobacter. The sequence continues at coordinate 1,392 of SEDB01000429.1, read as the reverse complement.
GGATAAGGCTATAGTTAATGAAGCAATGAAATATGCGGCTTCAAAAGACGTGTTAATTGTTCAGGCAGCTGGTAACGAGAATAAAGATATCGATACGGAAACTAACTTCCCTAATCATAAAGATTTAGATGAAAAAACCATCGCATCATGGATTACAGTTGGTGCTTCAGGGCCGAAAGATGATGAAACGCTAAAAGCAAGTTTCTCAAATTTTGGTAAAACTCAGGTTGATGTTTTTGCTCCCGGAGTTCAAATTTATTCTACCGTTCCAGGTTCTAAATATAAAAACCTCAACGGAACAAGTATGGCTTCTCCAGTTGTTGCTGGTTTGGCAGGATTAATTCGTTCGTATTATCCAAAATTATCTGCTGCGCAGGTGAAAGAGATCATTGTAAAATCGGTAACAAAAGTTAACCACAATGTTTCTTACAAAAAAGGTGATGATGAAAATGCAGAATCAGTTTCAGTTCCTTTTTCTGATTTATGTATCAGTGGTGGTGTTGTAAATGCTTACGAAGCATTAAAGTTAGCTGCAACTTATGGCGGAAAATCTACTGCCAAATAGTTAACAAAAATCATAGAATGAAAAAGGCGAGCCAAATGGTTCGCCTTTTTTTTTGTAAAACTATTTTTGAAGTTGCTATGCAAAGAAAATCGGTAAAATATTCTCAATTCATTTCAGCATCATAACTAACCCGCTAAAATCTTATCAGGCGTAATAGGCAATGTCCTGATTCGTTTTCCTGTGGCATTGAAAACCGCATTTGCCACAGCAGCAGAAAAACCAATTAAGGCAATTTCGCCCATACCTTTTGCACCCATTGGATTAATGTATGGGTCAGGTTTGTTGATGAAATGAACATCAATTTCAGGAATATCTGCATTCACAGGAACATGATAATCAGCAAAATTATTATTGATGTATCTTCCGTAACGGTGGTCGATGATTGATTCTTCTGTTAAAGCCATGCCCACGCCACCAACTGCACCACCAACCATCTGGCTGCGGGCTGTTTTCGGACTTACAATGGTACCTGAATCGCCAACGGAAACAATTTTATCAACTTTTACAACCCCAGTTAAGCTATGTACTTTAACTTTCACAAAGTGGATAGAAAAGGAATACATCGAATAATCTTCCCGCTCCTTACCGGCCTGACTTTGTTTAGTCACTTCGATTTGTGGCAGATTATTTTTCTTCAGCACATCTACAAAATTGGAGGTTACATCCATATTTGAGTTTGCCGCCAACTCCGTGACTGTAGATTTCAAGGCTACACAAACATCATTCACTGCAGAACCAACTGTAGAAAGCGTTGCTGAACCACCCTGGCTTGGAGCCGGAGGCAACGAAGAATCGCCTAATTCAAATTTGATTTTATCGCCCGGAAT
>SEDB01000075.1 GCA_004210715.1 Pedobacter sp. | reverse complement strand
TTAGCATTTCAACAGACTCAATGTGACAATGGTTGTAGCATTCACTACTTTTTAAAAGTTTCTCGTTTAGCTCTCACATACTGATTTGGCCATTCTACATCATCGCCTAAAATTTGAGCCGCATGCGTTGGGAAATAAGCATCACGAAGTGATTCGCGGGCAATAAAAATTAAATCTGCTTTATCTTCCTGCAAAATATCTTCAGCTTGCTGCGCATCAACAATTACACCTACTGCGCCTGTATAAATGCCAATTTCATTTCTAATTTTATCAGCAAATGGGACCTGATAATTAGGTCCTGCCGGAATAAATGCATCTGGTACATTTCCACCAGAAGACGCATCAATTAAATCAACTCCCCTATCTTTTAATACTGCAGATAATTGTAGCGAATCGTTTTCATTCCAGCCGTTCTCCGTCCAGTCAGTTGCCGAAATACGAACAAAAATAGGCAGGTTTTCTGGCCAAACCGACTGAACAGCCTCCACCACATCAATTACTAAGCGAATGCGATTTTCGAAACTTCCGCCGTAAACATCGGTTCGGGTATTGCTCAGCGGACTAAAAAACTCATGCAACAAATAACCATGTGCAGCATGAACTTCAACGACTTTGTAGCCTGCATCTAAAGCTCGTTTTGCCGCTGCCCTAAATGCGAATACAATATCCTGAATTTCAGAAATACTCAACTCATGGGGTGCTTGTTGCCCTTGCTTAAAAGGAATTGCCGAAGGACCAACGATCGTCCAGCTGTTTTCACTTTCCGTTAGTTGTTCTCCGCCATTCCAGGGTAAATCGCAACTTGCCTTTCTACCTGCATGTGCCAATTGAATACCTGCAATAGCACCATTTTCATGAATAAATGAAACAATTTGCTTTAGTTTTTCAACATGTTCATCTTTCCAAATACCCAAATCGGCGTGGGTAATTCGTCCTTCTGGCACAACAGCCGTTGCTTCCTGAATAATTAAGCCAGCACCGCCAACTGCCCGGCTACCCAAGTGAACCAAATGCCAATCGTTAGCGAAGCCATCAACCGCAGAATATTGGCACATTGGAGAGATAACAATTCTATTTTTTAAGGTTACATCCTTTATTGTAAAAGGAGAGAATAATTTTGACATGATTTATGTATGATTTACAAAATATAATACCATCATTTCGACCGCAGTGGAGAAATGACTTTTTTTGACGCAGCAATTTTTTAAAATCCTGCGTTTTTTAATTCAGCATTGATGAATTGAATTTCATCTGCACTTAATTTTACATTCATTGCTTCGGCATTTTGGATAGATTGCTTTTCATTTCTTGCCCCAACCAATGCAATTGTAATTCCAGGGCGTTCAATAGTCCATCGTAAAACCAATTGAGATAGGGTTGAATTTTTTTCATCAGCCAAAGGCTTAATTTTAGCCAAAAAAGCATTTGTTTTTGCGATACTTTCTGCAGTAAAGAATTTATTTCCCTGGCGGTGATCGCCTGCCTCAAATTTATAATCGGCAGTCATTTTACCTGTTAACAAACCTCTTTCCATCGGACTGTAAGCCAAAACTGATTTATTATTTTCGATACAATATGGAACGGTTTCCTTTTCTACACCTCGATTTACCATGCTAAATGGAATTTGGTTTGAAATGATTTCCAAAGTTTGATCAGCTTCTTTAAGCTGTGCAGCATCATAATTGCAAACACCTGCATAACGCACTTTACCCTGCTCGATCAATCGGCTAACCGCTTCGAAAGTTTCACTGATTGGCGTAGTAACATCAGGCCAGTGGATTTGGTATAAGTCGATATAATCCGTTCCCAATCTTTTCAAAGATTGTTCGCATTCATAAATCACACTCTCTTTTCCTGCATATTTATAAACATCGATGTCCTTGCCATCATTGTTTTTGGTTTGCATAGCCAATTTGCCTTTATCCAAATCCCAACGCATTCCAAATTTGGTAACCAATTGAATTTTATCTCTTGAAATTCCTTTTACAGCTTCACCTACGATTTCTTCGCTATCTCCTTGTCCGTAAATTGGCGCAGTGTCGATAGAAGTTACACCTAAATCATAACCCGCTTTAATCGCCCTGATTGCATCGTTTCTGTCTGTACTGCCCCACATCCATCCACCTGCTGCCCATGCACCGAAAGTGATTACTGAAAGTTCTAAATCTGAGTTTCCTATTTTTCTGTATTCCATATTATTTCTTAATGATTTTATCAACCGCATAACTATTATACGGTAAGTAAGCCAACAACACTGATAAAAATGCTACATGAATTAATTGAGAAGGTAATGCTTCCCAATTTTCAATCATGGTCGTCCCAAAAATTAAAGCCAGCGAAACAAAACCTGCAAGCAGCAACCCTTGCCGGGTAAACAAACCCATGATGATTAACAGGCCTGCAATAAATTCAGCAAAAGGTAAAACATAGCTAAAAGAAATAACCAATGCTTCTGGCAAAAATGATTTAGAAAATTGACCAACCATCCAATTGCTAAAACCAGCAAGTTTTGGTAAACGCACCAATCCATGTCCGAAAAAACTTAAGCCAATTGCTAACCGACTAATTAAGTAAGCCCAATTTTTGTCCATTATTTATCGTGTTTCCACAAACATACAATCCAAATGTTAAGGAAGTTTTAGTGCAACACATATTAAACCTAGATTTTACAAAGGAGTTATAAAAAATAATTTCGAGAAAAATTTGGAGATCAGAAAAGAAAGATTACTTTAGTGTACTATTTAACTAACACAGTAAACATGATTCAAATTAACAATCTTAATTTTGGTTACAGTAAATCCAGGCCCCTATTTAAAAATTTGAGCCTGCAATTAAGTGCAGGTCATATTTATGGTTTGCTTGGTAAAAATGGAGCCGGAAAATCTAGTCTGCTTAAAAATCTAGCTGGCCTGGTGTATGCGCAAAGCGGAACACTAAATGTTTTAGGTTTCGACCCCAAAAAACGGCAACCAGCACTTCTAGAACAAATTTGCTTTATTCCGGAAGAATTCTACTTGCCGGCAGTTAAAATTGACGCCTATATTAAAGCCAATGCACCATTCTACAAAAACTTTAACCATGATTATTTTGCCGAACTATTGAAGGAATTTGACATTCCGGTTTCGCAAAAGTTGATCGACATGAGTTATGGTCAAAAGAAAAAAATCATTATTGCATTTGGCTTGGCTACACAGGCAAAACTGATTATCATGGATGAGCCTACAAATGGACTGGATATTCCTTCAAAGGCACAATTCAGAAAAATCATGGCTTCAGCTTTAACAGATGATTGTTGCATCATCATCTCCACGCATCAGGTTAGAGATCTGGATAATCTGATTGATACGGTAATCATGCTGGATGAAAATGATATCGCTTTAAAAGCATCCGTAGAAGAGATCACAGAAAAACTAACTTTTAAGAAAGTGAAAGAGATAGATGCCAGCATTATTTATGCAGAGCAATCACTTTCCGGATATAATGCAGTTATGCCAAACTACCATCAGGAAGAAAGCAAGCTTGATATTGAACTACTATTTAATGCCATCCTAACAGAAAAAACAAAGTTTAAACCTTTATTTGATTAAGCCATGAACAACACATTTAATATTAATCGATTTGGCTTATTGCTTAGAAGACAATGGCTGGATTTTGGGAAGATTTATCTTGGAACACTGATTGTGCTGACTGGAATCCTCATTGTAGCTTACTTGATATTTATTCCATCGACAGAGAAATTCACGCTTAACATCAGAAAGAGCCCGGATTTTGATTTTCGATACCTATTATTCATTTTTCTGGGATTTTTATTTACCAGTATTATTGCAAGCAATTACTTTAATAATCTCGGTAAAAAAGCAGATGCGATTATAGAACTAATGACACCAGCTTCTATGTTCGAAAAATTCGCATCAGGTATTTTCTATACTTCAATTGTAAGTACTTCTTGCTTTCTTTTGATATTTTATTTAGTTGATTCAGCTTTCGTAACTTACTTTAATGGGCAGATAAGCCACATGATTGTCGCAAATTCAGCGCTGAAACCAGCTCAAACCATAGTGGAAGAAATTTTTAATGACACTAAAAATCTCACATATTTTAAATACAATATGGTTTCACCATTCGCTGTTGCCAGTATTTTCTTATTAGGATCTATTTATTTTAAAAGCTTCCATTATATCAAAACCGCTACTATTTTGATACTATTTACAATTTTATGGGTGTCAACAACAATGTACATCATGAAATTAATAACCGACGGAACAGTTTGGGTTGGCAATTCTTATTGGCAAGTTGATAATAATATATTTCAGATTTTTACATCTGTAGGCATGATTATTACAATAACTTTTTATGTAACCATATACATTCGATTAAAAGAGAAGGAGGTTTAGATGGATTTTAGTAATAACAAAGCTATTTATTTACAAATAGTAGAATATGTATGTGAGCACATTCTGTTAGGGAAATGGAAACCTAAGGATAAAATCCCATCTGTACGGGAGTTGGCTATAGATATGGAGGTTAACCCGAATACAGTGATGCGCACTTATGAACTTTTGCAAAAGCAAAATATTATAAATAATAAAAGAGGAATTGGGTTTTTCTTAGCTGATGACGCCATTACGAATGTAAATCTTTATCGCAAAACTACTTTTATAGCAGATGAATTGCCACAGCTATTTAGAAACATGTATTTGTTAGAAATAGATTTTGAGGAATTGAAAAGTAGATACCAATTATTTGTAAAAGAGAATTTTAACGCTTAAAAATGAAAACAAGTAATAAAATATTAGTAGGTATGGCCGTTATTTTACTAACAGTGCCATTAACAGTAATGATTCTGGTTGCTAAAACAAGCAGAATAAGTAACGAACAATATAACCAAATCATTTTAGGAGAGGAAGATTTGGATAAGGAAGGAAGTCGTTTCGTAAAAAAATATGACACCAAAGCTTTTGATAAAATCTTTATTCAAGGAGCCGATTTTAAAGATGTAAAAATTAAAGTGTTCAAGAGTGATAAATTCGCCATAAAAATCACAAAAGATTTGGCAACTCAACTGAAGAGCTTTAAAAATGTGGATGGCCAGATTCAAATAAAACTACCGTCATCTGAAGTTTACGCCAGGGGAACTATCATTGTCTTTTCTCCAGCCTTAACGCACATCAAAATTGATGATGTTAATCTCAGTCAGCTATTTGTGAAAGAAAGTGACAGCTTAACATTGGAGTTAGGTAAAAACGCAAGTTTTAGCGTTACAGAAGGCACAAAAATTAAACACCTATCCATCACCAACAAGAATTTGAAGGCCCTAAATGAATATTGGGTCGATAATAATATTTACAGTTCGGGAATCACAAAACTTAATGTTAACCTGAACAGGTCGACGTTAAATATTTATAATTCGGCGATCAGCACATTAGACTTAGATGTTAATACTACAAAGGTTAAAGTGAGCAATGAGCAAGGTAAAACGTATGAACCCATAGAAAATTTAGTGCTTAAAACGACTGGCGAATGTGCCGTGAATTTTGAAAATATTAAAATTAACAATGCAAAAGGAGAGATTTCTAATTCAACTTCCATTCAGGTTCCAATTGTCAACCTGAAACAAATGTTGCAGAAGTAAAATCTAAATTTAAACAATATGAAAACATTAATAATCAGTAGCTTTCTCATCTTGGCTGTCTTTTCATCTAAAGCTCAAAACTTATCTTCTAACCTAAAACAAGCATTCAAAATAGATGATATAAGCCTATTTAAACGAGCACTTCAGGAAGATAAAATCGTTGTAGATTCGTGTTTATTGCTCGAACAGAAGCCCTATTCATTATTTGCGATCAGCATCAGAACCGGTTCAGTTAAGATTTTACAGGATTTAATTTCGATTAAAGCAGATGTAAATAAAATCTGTGATGATAAAAGCCCATTAATGTATGCTGCTAAATATGGACATTTAGAAGCTGCCAAAGCCTTGGTAAAAGCAGGTGCTAAAGTAGATTTAAGAAATAATGAAGGTAAAACAGCGCTCGATTACGCCCGAAAATACGATAAGAAGGAATTGATCGACTATCTCTCAAAATAATGCTGCGAAGCTTCCGGTTTGGAAGCTTCGCTTTTAGTGTTGTTGCATAAATTGTAATGATTTTCTAATATCATCTGCCAGTATTCGATCTGCATGATTAAAACTTATTACTGTTCTGTACGCAGAAACAAGCGCTTCAATTTTCGGGGATGATTTTAATGGCTTGCGTAAATCCAATGCTTGCGCCGCGGTCAGCAATTCGATAGCCAAAATATTTTCGAGGTTTTTTACCACCCGTAAACATTTTGTAGCCCCATTTGCACCCATACTCACATGATCTTCCTGGCCGTTGCTGCTTACAATGCTATCAACCGATGAAGGTGTACAAAGTTGTTTGTTTTCACTTACAATTGATGCTGCGGTGTACTGGGCAATCATTAAACCAGAATTTAATCCAGCGTCCTTTATCAAAAACGGAGGCAATCCTCGCTGTCCGGAGATCAATTGAAAAACTCGTCTTTCTGATATTGATCCCAACTCTGCCAAAGCGATACAAAGGAAATCTAGACTTAAAGCTAAAGGCTGTCCATGAAAGTTTCCAGCAGAAATGATCCGATCTTCATCAGGAAAAACATTCGGGTTATCGGTGACCGAATTAATTTCCACTTCAAAAACAGACTTTACATAGGCAATTGCATCCTTACTGGCGCCATGTACTTGCGGTACGCAGCGAAATGAATATGGATCTTGTGTTTGCTTGCCGCTTCGGGCGATTAACTCACTCCCAGTTAATAAATTTTTGATTTCATCGGCTGTTTCCAATTGCCCTTGATGTGGCCTAATCTGGTGGCTTAAATGATCAAATGGATCAATTCTACAATCGAAAGCATCAATTGATACTGCAGCGATTTGATCAGCCCAGCCACTTAAATTTTCCGCTTTCAATAAAAGATGAACACCATAAGCGCTCATAAACTGCGTACCATTAATTAGCGCCAAGCCTTCTTTTGATTGGAGCGCAAGCTTTAACCATTTTAATTCTACATAAAGATCGGCAGTTTTTCGCTTTTGTCCTTTGTAATAAACTTCTCCCTCTCCTATCAATGGCAATGCTAAATGTGCCAATGGAGCCAAATCGCCCGATGCCCCCAATGAACCTTGTGTGTAAACCACAGGCAAAATATCGTGATTGTAAAAATCAATTAAGCGTTGTACGGTAGGTAATGCAATGGCTGAGTAGCCGTAACTCAAAGATTGAATTTTTAAAAGCAACATTAACTTTATAATCTCAGCAGGTACTTCGTCGCCAGTTCCACAAGCATGAGAAAGCAGCAAATTATGCTGGAGTTTTGTTAAATTGTCTTCTTCTATCTTTACATTTTGTAAATAACCAAATCCTGTGTTTATGCCATAAATTGGCTCTTGATGTTGCGTGAGCTTGTCATCCAAATAATTTCTGCATTTTTGAATGCGCTCAATCGCTTTGTTGCTCAACGCAATTGGTTTATTATTCAGAATAACATCTTTTAAAACTTTTAACGTGAGCGGCTGTTCGCTTATGTGAAAAACGGGCATGGTTTTTAATCTATTTGGTTGCTCAAAAGTATAAATAAGTATTAAATTAGTCCGATTCGCCTGAACAATAGCGTTAAATTATTTATCTATGAAGAAAATCGTCCTTTTACTTGCTCTAGCTCTATTCATCATAACGTCGGTGCAAGCACAAAAAACTGATACCCTTTCCATCACACTGGAAAATGTGAAGTATCCTTACCCTGTGAAATTCATGCCCATCAATACTGAAGGACAAGATATTAAAATGGCATATATGGATGTGGCCCCAACGATAACGGCCAATGGAAAAACAGCCATCTTATTTCATGGAAAAAACTTTGGCGGTTACTATTGGGCCAATGTAATCAAAGCGCTAACAGCTATTGGTTATCGTGTAATTGTACCCGATCAAATTGGATTTGGAAAATCTTCCAAACCATTTATTCACTACAGCTTTCATCAACTTGCTGCATGGAACAAAAAATTATTAGACACTTTGGGCATTCAAAAAACGGTTGTACTTGGCCACAGTATGGGGGGCATGTTAGCCACCAGATTTGCTTTGCTTTATCCAGATAAAACAGAAAAGCTATTGCTCGAAAATCCCATTGGATTGGAGGATTATAAAACCTTCGTACCTTATGTAAATACTACACAGCAATATCAAACGGAGTTAAAAACAACTGCCGAAAGTGTTCGAAAATATTATCAAAGCTCTTACTTCACTTATTGGAAACCCGAATATGAGTATTTGGTAAACATTGCCGGTGGCGTTACTTTTAGCGCTGATTATCCTAGGTGGGCAAAAGTTGCAGCCATGACATTTACCATGATATATGAACAACCTGTGGTTTACGAATTTCAGAACTTAAAAGTTCCTACAGTTTTGTTTATTGGAAAGGAAGATAAAACGATTGTTGGTAAAGGACTTTTAACGCCAGACCAACAGGTTTTACATGGACAGTATCGGTTTTTAGGTAAACAAACCGCAGCAAAGATTCCAGGTGCAAAAATTATTGAGTTTGAGGCTTGCGGACATATTCCACATATTGAAATTCCAACTGAATTTATGGTGGCACTTACTGGAAGTTTATAAAATCATCTATTGACGAAAACTTATAAAAAAGCCCCCGATTTTTTCGGGGGCTTTGCTCGTTTTATTTAACTTCTTCGTAATCTACGAAATCGCCAAGTTTATCTGTTTTACTTTGATCAGGTTTTGGAGGCATGTAATCTATAGAAATAGCACCTTCAGGTTTTTTTGATCTTCTTTGTTGTTGCTGCCCTTGTCCGCTTGCTTGTTGTTGCATTTTGCTCGCCAGGTTATTAAACAGCATGGGCAATATCAATCGAATCAACATTCTGATGATCCAAAGGACTAATATTGCAATGAAAATGAATTTAATAAACGCCATTCTTTAATTTACTGTTATTACAAATATAGACGTACCAAAATTTATTTTGTTACTTTTTTCGTCTTTAATTGCAATGTGATTACAATTATATTACGTTCAAAAACCTGATAAAGTTTTATTCCGCTACGATTTCAGCTACCCTTCCAACTTGTCCATCTTCCAACCTTACTTTTATTCCGCGTGAATGAAAAGCAGCGGATGTAAGCAAATTTTGAACCACACCGTAAGTAATATTACCAGAACGCTGATCTTTTTTAAGGATAATTCCAACTTCTAAACCCGGGTAAATATCTTTTCTGTTCTGACCGTCCATTATTAATTTTTAAACTTCAAAACTCCGAATAAATTTTCAATTTCAGCAAAATCTAAGTGAAAACGTTACTTAGCAAATTTCTCATTAAACATTTTTTCCAGCGCAAACATCTCATCACGCAATTTTGCAGCTTGTAAGAAATCCATTTCTTTAGCCGCTTTCTGCATATCTTTTTTAGTATTATCAATCGCTTTTTGCAACTCTACTTTACCCATATACTGAACGATTGGATCCGCAGCAATACTGATTTCTGCATTTTCAATGTAAGCTCTGGCTTTGTTATCACTCGCTTTCTGTGAGAAATCCAATACCGAGGTTTGTTCTAAAATGGCCTCACGAGATTTACCAACAGTTTTTGGTGTAATGCCATGCTCCAGGTTATAGGCAATCTGAATATCTCGGCGACGATTGGTTTCGGATATGGTTTTTTCCATACTATCGGTAATGCCATCTGCATACATAATTACACGGCCACGATCATTACGGGCTGCACGACCAATGGTTTGAATCAACGATTTTTCTGAACGGAGAAAACCTTCTTTATC
>SEDB01000074.1 GCA_004210715.1 Pedobacter sp. | reverse complement strand
TAATCTGTTACTTTCATTTAAGTAAGTTATTTGGTTTAGAAGGCTAAATGTAGTAAAATCATAAATTAAATTTCAATTTTTTTGACTTAAAAATGTTAAAACGACATTTATTATTTTTCCATGTGGTTTTTTAGATATATCTGTTGATCAAATTCTCTAAATATTCCTGTTTCCCGCTAAGTACTTTTGGCTCTCCATTTTCAGCCGCATAGTTTCTTAAATCTTCCAAACTTAACTTGCCTTGTTCAAATTCAGCGCCTTTTCCGCTATCAAATGAAGCATAACGATCTGCTCTGAGTTTTTTATAATCTGATTTTTGAAGAATGGCATCAGCAGTAACCAAAGCTCTGGCAAAAATATCCATGCCGCCAACATGTGCGTAAAACAAATCAGCAGGATCAGTCGAATTACGGCGAATCTTGGCATCAAAGTTTACACCTCCACCCTGTAAGCCACCGCCCTCTAGAATGATCAACATCGATTCTGTTAATTCGTTAATATCATTCGGGAATTGGTCGGTATCCCAGCCATTTTGGTAATCGCCACGGTTGGCGTCGATTGAACCCAATAATCCGTTATCAACAGCAACTTGTAATTCATGCTGAAAGGTATGACCAGCTAGGGTAGCATGATTAACCTCTAAGTTTAACTTAAAATCATTTAACAAATCGTATTGCTGTAAAAAGCCTTTTACCGTGGCAGCATCATAATCATACTGGTGTTTAGATGGCTCGCATGGTTTAGGTTCAATAAAAAATGTTCCTTTGAAACCTTGTTGACGAGCATAGCTACATTATCGCTGTAATCAACAACATCTACATCGTGAAAACAGTAGTAAGGCAATTGCATTTTTGTGATAAATTCAAAAGCGGCATCCATTTTATCTTTTGCCCTTTCAATGGCATCACTTTTTTCATCCCATGGGAAAATGTGTGTTGCGCCACCAAATGGATCGGCTCCATTGCCATTAAAAGAGTGCCAATAAGCACATGCAAATTTAAAATGCTCCTTCATGGTTTTGCCTGCTACGATTTTATTTGCATCATACCATCTAAAAGCTAATGGGTTATCACTTTCCAACCCTTCAAATTGGATTTGGTTGATTCCTTTGAAAAATTCTTTTGTTCCTGTTACTACTTTAGTCATTGTGAGAAGATTTTGTGGTTCTATTTTAATGTTTTAAAGAGTGTTTCTTTCCATTTCTGGTAGATTGCTTCATAAGCTTCAGCATTTTTTGGAAAGAGTGTTTTAATTACTTCGTGTTTGGTAAATGCTTCAGCTGGGGTTTTGAAAATACCTGCTCCAATTCCTGCACCTAATGCAGCACCTACACTGCCATCGTTTTCAAATAATTCAACGGGAATACCGGTTACATCAACGAAAGTTTGGGCAAACACATCACTCAAGAAAAGGTTTGCCATACCAGCCCTGATGAGCTTTGGATTCATTCCATTCTCCCGCATAATATCTAAGCCATATCTAAAAGAGAATGCAATTCCTTCTTGCACAGCTCTAAAAATATCCGCCTGGTTGTGAGTATTTAAATCTATGCCTAGAAGCTGAGCTCCCGTATATTTGTTGCTGAGCATCCGTTCTGCTCCGTTTCCGAAGGGTAGGACTTGTAAACCTTTGCTGCCAATTGGTGCCTTTGCTGCCAACTCGTTTAATTCTGCATACGAATGTTTTGGTGCAAAAGTATTTTTTGCCCAGCGGTACATACTTCCTGTGCCATTGATGCAGAGCAAAACACCAGTATTCTTTTGTGCTGAAGAATAGGTTACGTGTGCAAAGGTATTCACACGCGATTGCTGATCGTAGGTTAAACTGTCGCTTACGCCATAAATTACACCTGATGTTCCAGCGGTTGCAGCCACTTCTCCTGGTTTTAATACGTTCAGCGATAGGGCATTATTGGGTTGGTCTCCTGATTTGTATGACACTGGAATTCCTGAATCTAAACCCAATAATTCGGCGATATCTTTCTTCAAAGTTCCATGGGCTGAGAATAATTCCTTTACTTCAGGTATCAGGTTTTCATCGAACCCGTAAAATTTCATTACGTCTTGTGAGATTTCTTCTTTTTTAAAATCCCAGAAAATGCCTTCGGATAAAGCAGAAATGCTAGTGGTGATTTTTCCGGTTAACATCATTGCAATGAAATCTCCAGGAAGCATAATTTTATCTATTTTTTTAAAGATCGCTGGTTCGTTCTCTTTTATCCATGCGAGTTTTGAAGCTGTAAAATTCCCCGGAGAATTTAACAAACTGTTTAAGGCTTTTTCGTGGCCAATTTTGTCAAAAGCTTTTTCTCCTATTTCAACTGCCCGGCTGTCGCACCAAATAATACTATCACGTAAAACTTGTTGATGTTTATCTACTACAACTAAACCATGCATTTGGTAGGCGATACCGATTGCTTTTATTTCTCTTGCATTGAATAAATTAGTGGCATTTAGTTTAAGAATGGCTTCTTTTGTATGTTGCCACCAGTCTAAAGGAGATTGTTCTGCCCAGCCGGTTTTTATTGATTTGATCTCAGTTTCTATTTCAGGATATTGGACTGATGCGACGCACTTTTGAGTATTTACCTCTACAACTGCGACTTTTATGGATGATGTACCAATATCAATACCTAATAAATACATTTTTTTTAATTTAATATTTGGTTATGCAAACGGTTGCATAAATATAGATGTTAAATTATAAATCGCAAATCTTTTTGAAAAATCCATTGAGAAATACCGCTGATTTAAAGGGTAGTAGGTCAATTGACGATATTTAATGGATTCGCATGAGAGGTATTTTAGATGTTTTGCATCATAATTCATATTTTAGTAGCAATAGAAAGAACATTAAATTATGGATGAAATAACCTGGGATGATTTTGAGAAAGTCGCCCTCAGAGTCGGTACCATTTTAGAGGCATTTGAGTTTCCTGAGGCAAGAAAACCGGCTTACAAGTTAAAAGTGGATTTCGGAGCGTTTGGAATAAAAACCAGTAGTGCTCAGATCACAAAGCATTACACTTTAGAAGAATTACCCGGAAAACAAATTGTTGGTGTGGTTAACTTTCCGAAGAAGCAAATAGGGAAGTTTATGTCGGAGTTTTTAGTGACTGGTTTTGCTGATGAAAATGGAGATATCGTTTTAACAACGGTTGATAAAAAAGTTCCGAATGGGAGTAAACTGATATAGCCCGCCTCTGCATCGGTTGAATAAAATATTACTTGAGCTTTTGCTAAAACACTTTGTTTTTAGCCCTGATTGAAATGACAGCCCCCGATTTTCTCGGGGCTATAATGTAAAGCAGGAAGATAGTTTCCGATGAGCATTACCGTTGCGCTTCTAAAATTATTATAACTATTATAAAGATCATTGCAGATTGCTTTCATTACGATTCTGTAATTAGTGGTTTCAGGTCTTTCGTTATATTTGCCTTATGAGTTTTTATAATTTCGAAGATAATAATCCTGAAGAAGAGGATATTCACTACATGAAATTGGCTTTGGAGGAAGCTAAGAAGGCATTAAACGAAGATGAAATTCCGATTGGTGCAATTGTGGTTTCGAAAAATAGAATAATTGGGCGTGGATATAACTTAACGGAGAAATTTAATGATGTGACGGCTCACGCAGAAATGCAGGCGTTTACTTCGGCAGCTCAAACCATTGGCGGTAAATACTTAAGGGATTGCACTTTGTATGTAACTATTGAGCCTTGTGTAATGTGTGCAGGAGCCAGTTATTGGACTCAAATAAGTAGGATTGTTTATGGTGCCAGAGAAGAAAAACGCGGATTTATTTCTAAAAATGCAAATTTACTGCATCCAAAAACTGAACTTAAAGGTGGCGTATTGGCCCAGGAATCGGCAGCATTGATGAAAAAATTCTTTGCAAAGAAACGCTAGTAGATTGAAATTACTTCTTAAATATGAAACATTTGCAATAATCCTATTGATGAGTTTTTGGTAGAAAACGATTTGATGATAATTACATGAACAAATCTTAACCTACGAATGTTATATTTGCTAGTAGAAACATTTTAAAATCTAAAAACATAATACTATGGCTTTTGAATTACCTGCGTTACCGTACGCAACCGATGCACTAGAACCGCATATTGATAAAACTACCATGGAAATTCACCATGATAAACACCATCAAGCTTACGTTACTAACTTAAACAAAGCTGTTGAAGGCAAGCCTGAAGCAAGTTTAAGCATCGAAGAAATTGTTAAAAACATTTCTAAATATCCTGCTGCTGTAAGAAACAATGGTGGTGGTCACTATAATCACTCTTTATTTTGGAAAGTTTTAGGCCCAAATAAAGGTGGCGAGCCAACTGGCGATTTAGCAAAAGCAATTAATGAAACATTTGGTTCATTTGCTGAATTAAAAACTAAATTACAGGATGCTGGAGCAACTCGTTTCGGTTCTGGTTGGGCTTGGTTATCAGTTGGTGCTGATAAAAAACTTCAGGTTTCTTCTACACCAAATCAAGATAGTCCTTTAATGGATGTTGCTGAAGTAAAAGGTACGCCAATTTTCGGAATCGATGTTTGGGAGCACGCTTACTACTTAAAATATCAAAACAAACGCCCTGATTATTTAGCGGCAATTTGGAATGCAGTTAACTGGGATGCTGTTGCAGAACTTTACAAAAAAGCTTTGTAGTCAATCCTTTTGATAAAATTTTGAAAGTCTCGATGAAAATCGGGACTTTCTTGTTTTAAGATAATTAAGTAACTTCGCACATATTAAATGTTCAAAATGAAGAGGATAGTATTTTTATTTTTAATGGTAATGGGATTAACTGGTTTGGCAAATGCTCAACAGAACAAGATGCCTACACCGGATGAGATTGCAAAGAAAAATGTAGAAGATTTGGATAAAAGGCTAAAGCTAAACGATACTCAAAGAAGTGTAATCTATCGTTTTACTTTTAATCAGGCTAAAGAGCAAGCCGATTTAATAAAAAGACAACAAGCCGGTAATTCTCGCGAAGATGATGTAGATAAATTCTATAAACTACAAAACGAAACCTCGAAAAATATCCGTAACGTTTTAAAAGGCGAACAGCAAACAGAATACGATAAAGTGATTGAAGAACGCTTAAACGGAAAATCAAGTAAAGACAAAAAGAAAAAGAAGAAAAAAGGAGAAGAAGAAGAGGTTGAAAGTGATATTAAAGGATTGCTTTCTGCTCCACCGCTTGATCCTCAAAAGCAATAATATTCGATTATGCCTGAAATTATTCTCGGTACAATTGTGCTGGGTTTATTGCTGTCGCCTCAGCTCCTGGCTGGTTTCCTGGCGAAGCGCACCGGAAGAAATTTTTGGTTTTGGTTTTTTATATCTTTTCTAATTCCGATTATTTCTCTCATTATCCTGGTTTTATTAGAGGATAAAAACCCACAAGTTTCGAGTTATAAATTGGCCGACCATGTAGATAAAGATCGGGAGTTGGAATGAGGTAAGTTTCTAGATTCCAACAATATCTTTTTTCTTTTTCTGCTTCATTGCTTTAGGGATAATTGATAAAATCTCCTCCTTTAATGCATTCAGCATTCTTCTTTTAATGAAGTTTTTATGCGTAACTAAACTGATTTCTCGAACGGGCTCCGGTGATTTAAAGTGACGGATTTTATTGGTTTGCTTAGCGTTCAATTCTGCAATGGCCAGCTCTGGTAGTAAAGTTGCTCCGCCGTTTAAATCTACCATCCTTACTAAAGTTTCAACACTTCCTGTATTGTATTCTAAACCTTGCAGTCTGTTGTTTTTAGTCGACCTGCAAATATTCAATACCTGATTCCGCATGCAATGCCCTTCATTTAAAAGCCAAATATTTTCATCATTTAAATCTTCAGCATCAACTGCTTTCTTTTTATAGAGCTTACTATTTTTACTGATGTAACTAACAAAGTTTTCGTAATACAGTGGAGTTTCAGAAATATTGGCATCTGTCAAAGGGGTAGCTAAAATGCCACAATCCAATACACCTGTTTTTAAATGATGAATAATATCTTCGGTAGTGTATTCCCAAATCAGGAGTTTTAATTCCGGGTATTTTTCCAGCATTGCTGAAATAACTTGAGGCAATAAATAAGGGGCTACCGTTGGAATTACACCTATTCTTAATTCGCCAAGAACATCTTGTTGTTGGCTGTTAATGAGTTCTTTTACTTTGCCGCTTTCCTGTAAAATAATTCTGGCCTGCGCTACAATTTGAGAACCAATTTCGGTAGGAGAGACCGGTTGCTTGCTTCGATCGAAAATTTTAACGCTTAATAACTCTTCCAGTTTTTGAACCTGCATACTTAGTGTAGGCTGAGTAACAAAACACTTTTCTGCTGCGGTTACAAAACTTCTATAAGTATCTACCGCAACAATATATTCGAGTTGGACTAAAGTCATATAGTTAAAATTGATTTATGTTTTCAAATATATCAATTTTAACTATCATATTTATTAGTATCTGCTTTGGAAATCTTGGTAAGCTAATTCAATGCCTTCTCTTAATTCAACTTTGTGCTTCCAGCCTAAGTTATGGAGTTTAGTTACATCCATTAATTTACGAGGGGTACCATCAGGTTTAGTGGTGTCAAATAACAATTCTCCATCAAAGCCAAGCACATTTTTAATTAATAAGGCTAAATCTTTAATGGTAAGATCATGCCCCGTTCCGATATTGATCAAGTTTGGTTCATTGTAATTCTGCATTAAGAAATAACAGGCATCGGCCAAATCATCAGCAAATAAAAACTCACGAAGCGGAGTTCCGGATCCCCATACCGTAACCTGTTTTTCGTCATTCACTTTAGCGTGGTGGATTTTTCTAATTAAAGCGGGTAAAACATGAGAATTTTCAGGATGGTAATTATCGTTAAAGCCATACAAATTTGTTGGCATTACAGAAATGAAATTGCATCCATACTGATCGCGATAAGCATCGCACATTTTTATACCAGCAATTTTAGCTATTGCATAAGGTTCGTTAGTAGGTTCAAGTAAACCGGTTAATAAATACTCTTCTTTTAAAGGTTGTGGCGCAAGTTTTGGGTAAATACAGCTCGATCCTAAAAACATCAATTTTTTAACGGTATTTAAATAAGCGTGATGAATTACGTTATTTTGAATCGCTAAATTTTCATATAGGAAATCAGCCCTGTAAGTGTTATTTGCCACAATACCGCCAACTTTTGCAGCAGCGAGAAAAACATAATCTGGCTTTTCAATCGCAAAAAAATCAGCTACTGCTTGTTGGTTTCTTAAATCTAACTCGGTTGAAGTTTTGGTAATTAAATTTTCGAATCCTTCTTTTTGAAGCTTACGATAAATCGCTGAACCAACCATGCCGAGATGACCTGCAATATAAATTTTAGCGCTCTTTTCCAATGTGTCGTTTTTAATCTTGAGCAAAAATACAATTGATTAACTAAAAAGACACGATTTAAAAGCTTAAAACAACTACTGATAATTGATTTATTGTAAATTTGCCGAAAAAAAACTTTTGGGTAAAGATAAACTTAGGCGTTTTGCAGAGATAGAAACCTTTGCAAACGTATATCAACTAGATCAGGGGAAGTCATTAAAAGGCAAATGGGCTACCGAACATTTTAAAAATACAAATCCTGTGGTTTTGGAATTGGCTTGTGGAAAAGGTGAATACACTGTTAACCTAGCTACCTTATTTCCTGATAAAAATTTTATAGGCATTGATTATAAAGGTAATCGGATTTGGCGAGGTGCTAAAACTGCAATAGAAGATGGAATTGATAACGTTGCTTTTCTAAGAATTCAGATTGAAAACCTCCTGGATTATTTCGCTGAAGGAGAGATTGATGAAATTTGGATCACCTTTCCTGATCCTCAGCCTCAGGACAGTCGTGAGAAAAAACGGTTGACTTTTCCAGCGTTTTTAGATCGATATAAAACGGTATTAAAATCTGGAGGTAAAGTAAATCTTAAAACAGATAATGATCAGCTTTATAATTACACTTGCGAAAAGGTTGAAGAATTGGACTTAATTGTTCATAAAAATACCGACCATTTATACACATCTGATTTAGTAGATAATGTTTTATCGATTAAAACCTATTACGAAAAGAAATACCTGCTTCACGATAAAAACATCAATTACATTCAATTTTCATTTGAATAACAATGGATACCAACTTTTACGAACAGGTTTATGAGATTGCCCGTTTAATTCCGAAAGGGAGAGTAACCTCATATGGTGCTATCGCTAAAAGCTTGGGAGCTGCTAAGTCATCAAGAATGGTGGGGCATGCAATGGCTTATGCGGGTACGGCTCATCCGAAAGTGCCTGCACACCGGGTTGTAAATAGTAGCGGCTTACTTACAGGTAAATTTCATTTTGAAACGCCGGAAAGGATGGAAGAGCTTTTATTGGAAGAAGGTGTAGAAGTTAAAAATGATAAGGTTGTTAACTTTAAAAAGGTTTTCTGGAATCCTTTGGATGAAATTAATGTTGACGAATAAGGTTTACAATTTAATGCTGAATCATTCACTCATTCAAAAATCACTCAATCAATAATTAATATGGGAAAGTTAGTAGAAGAATTTAATGGCTATCGTGAAAAAATGAACGATAGAATAATGGAAACCGCAAATACTAATATCAAACGTTTTTTTGCCCTTGATACCACCTCTTATGCAGAAGGTGCGTTGGATGTAAAAACTAAAGAAATGTTGGGGCTGGTTGCTTCAATGGTTTTGCGTTGCGATGATTGCATTAAGTATCACTTAGGTAAATGTTTTGATGCGGGAGTTAACAGTGATGAAATGAATGAGATTTTCATGATTGCCAATCTGGTTGGTGGCAGTATTGTTATTCCACATTACAGAAGAGCGGTGGAGTATTGGGATGAGGAGAAACGCAGGTTTGGTTAGATGTAGCACCTGCATGTGCATATATTTCAAACGATACATATAACTCGCTAGATGCTAAGTGTGAAGAAATAAGCAAATTATTAAACTTCATGATTCACAACCCAGCTAAATTTGCATAAGATGACTCAAGACTTTGGAGTTAAGACTTATGACTCAATTCGTTGTTCTTGGGCAACCTCTGATCCGCTTTACATTAAATATCATGATGAGGAATGGGGTAAACCTGTTTATGATGATAAAATCTTATTCGAATTTTTGATTTTGGAAGGAGCACAAGCTGGCTTAAGTTGGATCACGATCTTAAAAAGAAGAGAAAATTACAGAAAGGCTTTTGCTGATTTCGAAGTAAAAAAAGTTGCTGCTTTTGCTGATCAAGATATAGAGCGGTTGATGACTGATGCTGGCATTATTAGAAATAAGTTAAAGGTAAATGGTGCCATTACCAATGCTAAATTATTCATCGAAATTCAGGAAGAGTTCGGTAGTTTTTCTAAATACATTTGGGCTTTCATCCCAGATGGAAAACCAATTGAGAATAAGATAGAGCGAATGAGTGATGTTGCTGCACGTACAGCGTTATCTGATGTGATTAGTAAGGATATGAAAAAACGCGGCTTTAAATTTTTTGGAACAACGATTTGTTATGCTTTTATGCAGGCTACTGGCATGGTAAATGATCATTTATTAAATTGCTGTGCGAGATAACTAATCAAAAAAGCTTAACTGATTACAATTTTGTTTTAAATTTTAATCTTAAAATCCTTTAACCTTCCAAAATTCTGGTTTATTTTTTAGTTGAATTATACTCCTTAACCAACTCAATTACATCTCGACTGTTAAACTCGGCAGTACTTTCAATCTTGGTTTTTAAGTTTGGCTGATCGCTCATCTTTTGAAGCAATATGTTTTTTACATTTGCTTTTTTATCTTCATCAGTTATCGCTTTCATCGGTATTTCTTGCAAAGGACCAGTGCCTGGCTTTTCAATAAAGTAGCGAATTGCAGGTGCTCCGGCTGGTCGTTCAGGTGCTGCGTTTCTACCACCTCCTATGCTAATGCCGCCGCCCATTCCCATTCCGCCAAATCCACCCGTTCCGGTGCCTATACCAACTGATGGTCTGAATTTCACTTTTTTTTCTTTAACTGCGGGCACCAAAGTTCCTCCTCCAAAGGAATAAAGATTTACCGTTCCCAGTTCAATCACTTTTACAAAACGGTATTCGAAGTTTTTGCCATTAGCAAAACCCTTACTCATAAAGCTGTTCCCATTCCAGAAGAAATTCTTAACATCTTTTGCGGGCAGAATTACATCTGCTTCATCATTAGCACTAATATAAACTGAAAAATAATCAGTGCCCTTGATCGTTCCACGAATCACATCATCGTTATTTTTTACAATGAAATCTTGGGCAACGGAACTAATGGAAAGAAAAACGATAAATGCAGAAAGGAGAAATTTCATATTTGACATGGCTTAACACAAATAACGGAACAAATTATTAATTCTTATTAATTTAGGTTTGATTTTGATCTACTTAGCTGTAAAGGAGATGTTGAATTACAGGATTTTCTTTTTTGTTGAAAAAGCATTTTATCCATATCAGTAACTTTGGTTACTTTTATAACATGAATAAAAAACTCTTTCTTCTAGATGGAATGGCGCTCATGTACCGAGCTCATTTTGCATTAAGTAAAAACCCTCGTTTTACATCAACAGGGATCAATACATCAGCAGTAATGGGCTTTACCAATACTTTGCTTGATGTTTTGAAGAAAGAAAAACCTACTCATATAGCAGTTGTTTTCGATACCGAAGCACCAACAGAAAGACACACATCATTTGAGGCTTATAAAGCACATCGCCAGGCAATGCCAGAAGATTTGGCAGCAGCCATGCCTTATGTAATTAAGTTAATCACGGGATTTAATATTCCAGTAATTACCTCTGATGGTTACGAGGCGGATGATATCATTGGCACACTGGCTAAAAAAGCAGAATTAAAAGGATATCAGGTTTATTGTATGACACCCGATAAGGATTTTGCACAACTGGTTTCAGAAAATATTTTCATTTATAAGCCTGCTCGAATGGGTAACGATATGGAAATACTGGGTGTAAAAGAGGTTTTGGCTAAATGGGAAATAGAAAATGTACTTCAGGTAATTGATATTTTAGGTTTATGGGGCGATGCTGTAGATAACATTCCAGGTATTCCTGGTATTGGAGAGAAAACGGCTAAATCTTTAATTAAGCAATACGGCTCGATGGAGAATATTATTGCTAATTCTCACGAGCTTAAAGGAAAGCAACGCGAAAACGTAGAAAATTTTGCAGAGCAGGGCTTAATTTCCAAAAAACTGGCAACTATTTTATTAGATGTTCCAGTAGAACTGGATGAAGCAAATTTAGAACTTTGCGATCCTAGTCGTGATTTACTGGAGCCACTTTTCACAGAATTGGAATTCAGAACCTTAGGCCGTAGGGTTTTTGGAGATGAATTTTCTGTAACCACAGCCAAATTTGGCGAAGGAACGCAAACTGATTTATTTGGAAATCAATCGGGTGAAACCATTCAATACACCAATACGCTGGAAGAGGAGCCAGTAGAGAAACTTCCTGCCAAAACAATTGAAAATACTGAGCATAGTTACTTACTGGTTGAAACAGCAGAACAGCGTGCTGATTTAATTAAGTTATTGCTTGCTGAATCGCGAATATCATTTGATACGGAAACCACCGGAACAGACGCCAACATGGCTGATTTGGTCGGGTTGTCTTTTTCAATAAAACCGGGAACGGGCTATTATATTCCAGTTTCAGCAGTTCGAAAAGAAGCGCAGGCAATTGTAGATGAGTTTCGTGTAGTGCTTGAAAATGAGAAAATTGAAAAGATTGGCCAGAACACCAAATACGATATTTTAGTTTTGAAATGGTACGGTGTGCAAGTAAAGGGAAAATTGTTTGATACCATGCTGGCGCATTATTTGATCGATCCTGATACCCGCCATGGAATGGATGTACTTTCAGAAAACTATTTGGGTTATTCGCCCATTTCAATTACCAAACTGATTGGAGCAAAAGGTAAAAATCAATTAACTATGCGTGATGTTCCAGTAATTGATGTGGTTGATTATGCCGCGGAAGATGCTGATGTGACCTTACAATTGGCGCAGGTTTTTGAGCCAAAACTCAAAGAATTAAATGCTGCTAAATTGGCTGATGAAATTGAAAATCCATTGGTTTATGTGTTAGCTGATATAGAAAAAGAAGGTGTGCGGATTGATGTTGAAACACTAAAAGCTTATTCTAAACAGCTTGAAACTGATATTGTAAAGTTTGAGCAGAACGTTTACGATAAGGCCGGAATTAAATTTAATTTAGCTTCCCCTAAACAACTGGGAGAAGTTTTGTTTGATAAACTTCAGCTCGATCCAAAAGCAAAAAAAACCAAAACCGGTCAGTACCAAACCGGGGAAGATGTTTTAACAGCTCTAGCCAGTAAAAGTGATATCGTTCAGGATATTTTGGATTTTCGACAGTTGCAGAAACTAAAATCTACTTACGTTGATGCTTTGCCATTGATGGTGAACCCTAAAACTGGTAGAGTTCATACATCCTATAATCAGGCTGTTGCCGCAACAGGTAGATTAAGCTCAAATAATCCTAATTTGCAGAACATTCCAATCCGTACCGAACGTGGAAGGGAAGTTCGGAAAGCATTTATCGCTCGTGACGAAGATCACATCTTGCTATCTGCCGATTATTCGCAAATTGAGTTGAGAATAATTGCCGAAATCAGCAAAGAAGAAAATATGCTCGATGCTTTTAGCAATAACATTGATATTCATACTGCAACAGCTGCAAAAGTTTATGGAATTGCCATTGAGGATGTGGACGGTACCCAGCGTAGAAATGCAAAAGCGGTAAACTTTGGTATTATTTACGGACAATCAGCTTTTGGCCTCTCGCAAAATTTGGGCATACCACGTAAGGAAGCGGCCGAAATTATAGAGCAATATTTTACTCAATATCCTGGCATTAAACGCTACATGAGCGACACCATGAACTTTGCCCGTGAAAATGGATTTGTGGAAACGATTATGGGTAGAAGACGCTATTTGAGGGATATCAATTCAGCCAACCAAACTGTGCGAGGTTTTGCTGAACGAAATGCAATCAATGCACCAATTCAAGGCTCAGCTGCCGATATGATTAAAATTGCAATGATCAATATCCACAAAGAAATGAAAGCGCAGAACCTGCAATCAACCATGACCATGCAAGTACATGATGAGTTGGTTTTTGATGTATTAAAATCTGAAAAAGAAGTAATGAAAGCAATCATTCAAGATAAAATGACCAATGCAATTAAGTTAACCGTTCCAATTGTAGTAGAAATTGGTGAGGGAGAAAATTGGCTGGCAGCGCATTAAAAATAAATTTATTCCTATCTTCATTAAAACTTCATCCCGATTAATCAATTTTATATTAACAAATTAAACGAGTAAAAAATTTAAAAAAACGAGTATGAAAAAGTTATTAAGTTTAATCGCAATCGCAGCATTTGGTTTAACTACAGCATTTGCACAAACACCAGCAACAACAGCGCAAGCTAAAAAGGCTGTAAAAAAAGAAGTGAAAACAACAGTTGCACCAGCTAAGGCAGGCGTAAAACAAGAGGCTAAAAAAGTTGAAGCTAAAACGACAACGACCGCAACAAAATTAAAAGCAGATGGAACAGCAGATATGCGTTTCAAAGAAAATAAAGCAAAAGCAGTAACTAAAGTTGCTGGCCCTACTAAAAAAGATGGTACAGCAGATATGCGTTATAAAGCAAATAAAGAAGCAGCTAAAAAGAACTAAGGTTTAGATTTATAGTTTTAAAACGGGGAATGATTTATATCGTCCCCGTTTTCTTGTTTTACAGACTTATTGTTTCTCCGATTTTAGGAAGCAACAATGTTTTACCTTCTCTTTTAAACTTGGCAACAGCTTCCTCTGTATCAATACTTATAGGAGGGAAAGTATTGTAATGGACACCAATAATTTGATCGCAGTCAACGTATTTCGCAGCAATGATCGCGTCATCTACATCCATTGTGTAATGGCCGCCAATTGGCAAAATCGCATAATCTAAATGGTGTAATTCAGCTAATAATTTCATCTCCACAGTTAGTGCGGTATCGCCGGCAAAATATATTTGCTTGCCTGCTAACTCCAATACAAAGCCAGCTGGATTTCCACCATAACTACCATCAGGATTTGAACTACTGTGAACAGCCCAAACAGTTCTTAATTTTCCAAATGATAAGTTTTGTATGCCAAAGTTGATATCAGTTACTTTATCAATTCCTTGCTCTTTTATCCATTTTGCAACTTCAACCATGGCGATTACTTCTGCATTGGTTTGTTTGGCCAATTCGGCCAAGTCTGCCACATGGTCACCATGGCCGTGGCTAACCAAAATATAATCAGCTTCAATTTTAGAAGTATCTACATCTTTCGCAAGTGGATTTGATTTAATAAATGGATCGAACAGGAATTTCTTGCCATCTGCCTCAATTAAGAAGCACGATTGGCCATAATAAGTATATTTCATATTTATATTATCAAGATTAGTGCTTATAGATTATTGTCCAAACATTCCGCCCAGGCCACCAAGCATGTCTTTTGCCGAAGCCTGCATTTCTGTTGAGCTAACTTCTTCCGCATTTGCTAATGCTTTATTTATGGCAGTTAAAAGTAATTCTTCCAACTCCTCTTTATCTGCGTTTTTCAAAAACTCCTCATCAATGGAAACTCCTGTGATGGCTTTGTTAGCGGTGGCTGTGATTTTAATGGCACCGTTTTCAACCTCTCCGAATACCGAAATAGTATCTAAACGTTTTTTAATCTCTTCAGCTTTTTGTTGTGCTGCGAATAATTTATCGAACATAATTTGTTGTTTTAATTATAAAACGAATTTAAGCTAAATTGTTTTTTACAATACTGTTTTTATGTAAGCAAAAAGCAACGAATTTTTTATTTAACAAAAAACCCCGAAGTTTAAATCTTCGAGGTTCAATTTTTTTTAGTCTTCGTCGCTTCCCGGTAAGCTTCCATTCCCATGATAAGCCCCTTTGCGAATAATTGGCATATCTAGATGCTTGTATAAATCATCGAGATGCATCAAGCTTCCATTGGTTAAGTTTCCTAAGAAAATAACAATAATGTTTTTGTCCAAATCGCGTACATAAATGTGGCGGAAACCGTGCCACCAACCAGTGTGGTAAACAACTTTATCCATTTTCTCGCCATCGAACATTCTCCAGCCATAGCCGTAATTGAAATGACCATTAACAGGTTTGTTTCTGCCAACGTAAGATGAGTCTGTGCTTTTCTTACTTATTAGTCGACCATTTTTCAAGTATTTATCATAAAGCACTAAATCATGAATGGTGCTGTAAATTCCTTTGTCTCCAACGGGTCCATCTAAGAAATTTTGAGCAACTGAATACCTCCAGCTACGGTCATGACCCACTACATCAACTGGAACCTTTTCATATTCTGTGGTGCTGTAAACATGAGTATGTTTCATTCCGGCAGGCTTAAAAATATGCTCCATCATGTATTGAGAAAACCGTTGACCAGTTACTTTCTCGATGATGGCACCCAAAACCATGAAGTTAGAATTGTTGTAATGAAACCGGTTATCAGGTTTAACATAAGGATTTGGCTTGCGTTCAGCAATCACATTCATTACTTCCTGATTGCTTACGCCTTTTTTCATATTGCGTTTTTCTTTACGCCAGATATCATCAATGAAATAAACATAGTTCATCATTCCACTGCGGTGCGTAAGCAAAAGTTTAACCGTTATTCCCTCATATGGGAAATTTGGGAAAAACTTCTTCACATTATCATTTAGCGAAAGCTTGCCTGCTTCTACCAATTGCATAATCGCAGTTCCTGTAAAAGTTTTGGTAATGGATGCCAGTTCAAACTCTGAAGTGATTTTTAAGCTATCGCGATGTAGATAATCTGCCCACCCAATCGCTTTTTCATAAAGAATTTTGCCATCTTTAGCTACCAGCATATTGCCATTAAAACCATACTTTTTATGGAGATTTTGAACAAAGTCTGCAATCCATTTATCTCCTTTTGCCGGATCGTAAGCAATTAAAAGGCTGTCCGCTTTATCGTCTTCCTTCACTCGGATTTTGGCGTCGGCTGCTTTTTTCTCTTCTGATTTTTTGCTGTTACATGCGGTTATTAAAGTTACAGAGAGTGCTAATGCTGAACATATATATCTAAAATTCATTAATATCAAGGATAGTGTATTTAAAACCCGAAAATTAAAGAATTTTAGACTGGTAAATGGAAAGAGTTTTAAACATTTGCGCAATTTTGTTTGTACCAGCACTCAAATAAATGACCCTTGCTGCCATATACAGGATCGTTGTCTGGATTTTTCACTTTTGCAATATCCTCATCAGCTTCTGGACGTTCTTCTGCTTTGCCATATTTGATGTTATAATCTGAGCCATTTGGGTAAGCACCAACGACAGTAAAATCATCACTCGAATTTAGTTTCTTGTGCGCAACTCCAGCAGGAATCACCACAACATCGCCCTTATCTAATTCTATGCAAACCCCATGATCACCACCGAATTGTACATCGGCCTTGCCACAAAATACACCCATCACTTCATGGGTATTACTGTGATAATGTTGGTAATCGAAAATGCCATCAACCCAGGCATTGGTGTAGCCATTTTGGGCGAAAACCTTTTTGATTACTTCTTCTGTTTCATCAGGATGAATTAAAAATGCACCTTTATAAATCATCAAAGGCAAATGCGGGTTATTAGGAAAATTTCCGTTTTCTTCTATTTTATGTGCAACGAGATAGGCTTCTTGTATTAATTTTTCTTTGTCCATGATTGTGGGGTTTCAATATTAACAAAGTATTAGGGAAAGGGTTTAGGATTTGTTTGTTTCTACAATATCTTGCAAACACAAATAAGATGCTAAAATAAATTTAGCATGACGAAGCGACCATAGCTATAGGCAAATGCGATGCTAATAAATGATGTTCAAAATACATGTAGTCGTCACAACGAATTGTTTCAGCATCTTCATAATTTGTTCGTTGAAATAACTCGGAGAAATCCCTTAAATCTGCTAGAAAACCTTTTAACCAAAAAAGCCACTCCTTTTCAGGAATGGCTTTAATATTAGTATTATCCTTCGACAAGCTCAGGATGACAAACTGTTACGCTAACAATCTAATCGGCTCTTCTAATAAACCTTTCAACGTTTGTAAGAATTGTGCTCCGGTTGCACCATCAACCACACGGTGATCGCAACCCAAAGTCAATTTCATTACGTTACCAGGAACAACCGCACCATTTTTAACAACAGGAACTGCCTGGATAGCACCTACTGATAAAATTGCACCATCAGGAGAGTTGATGATTGATGTAAACTCATCAATACCGAACATACCTAAATTAGAAACCGTGAAAGTAGAACCTTCCCAATCTGCAGGTTGTAATTTTTTAGCTTTTGCTTTACCACCGAAATCTTTTACTTCAGCAGAAATGTGTGATAAAGATTTACCATCAGCAAAACGAACCACAGGTACTAACAAGCCATCTTCAACCGCCATCGCAACACCAATATTAGTATGCTCATTGAAACGGATTTTATCACCACCCCATGATGAATTAACCGCAGGGTGTTTTTTCAAGGCAACAGCAACCGCTTTAATTACTAAATCGTTGAAAGAAACTTTAACTGGAGCAACTGCATTGATTGCTGTACGAGCAGCCATTGCGTTATCCATATCAATACTTACGGTTAAGTAGAAATGTGGCGCAGTAAATAAACTTTCTGCCAAGCGTTTTGCAATTACTTTACGCATTTGCGAAACTGGCTGTTCCGTAAATTTAACCTCACCTACAAATGTTGGAATTACAGGAGCAGCAGCGCTTGCCTTCTCAGCAGCTGGAGCCGATTCTGATTTCGCTGGAGCAGCAGCTGGTTTGAAGTTTTCAATATCTTTTTTGATGATACGACCACCTTCTGCACTACCTGCAACTTGCGATAAATCAATTCCTTTATCTTTAGCAATTTTTTTAGCCAAAGGAGACGCTTTAACACGGCTATCAGACGAGCTTTCTGCAACAGGAGTAGATGAACCTGCATCAGCAGTTGTAGCTTGTTTTTCCTCTTTTGGAGCTTCTTCTTTGCTTTCAGCTTTTGCAGCCGGAGCAGAACCACCCGCTAAAATACCACTAATGTCAGTTCCTTCCGGACCAACAATAGCAATAATGCCGTTAACCTTCGCAGCCTGACCTTTTTCTACACCAATGTGTAATAAAGTACCGGTAGCATAACCCATTACTTCCATAGTCGCCTTATCGGTTTCTACATCAGCTAAAACATCATCATCTTTAACTTGGTCACCAACCTTTTTATGCCATTCAGCAATAACGCCTTCAGTCATGGTATCGCTTAACAAAGGCATACGAATTACCGTAACACCTTTTGCTTCTAGTTCTTCTTCGCTTAAACCACCACCTTGAGCAGGAGCAGCTTCTTCTTTTTTATCTTCGGCTTTAGGCGCTTCGCTTTCAGCTTTAGGCTTTTCGCTTCCAGCTCCTTCAGCATCTAAAGCTGCCTGGAAATCTTCACCTTCTTTACCGATAACGGCCATGATGGCATCAACCGGAACAGCTTCGCCTTCTTTTACACCAACGTATAAAAGTGTACCATCCCAATAAGATTCCATGTCCATTGTTGCTTTGTCAGTTTCTACTTCTGCCAAAACATCGCCGCTTTTCACTTTATCGCCCACTTT
>SEDB01000428.1 GCA_004210715.1 Pedobacter sp. | reverse complement strand
TACTACGTTTCTTTGAGTGGATTCGATACGCATGTGAACCAGTTAAACCAGCAAGGGAATTTGCTTAAACAATACAGCGAAGGCATGGCTGCGTTCTTGAAAGATTTGAAAACCAATAATAAATTGGAAGATACCCTGGTGGTTACTTTTTCAGAATTTGGTCGCCGCGTTGAACAAAATGCAAGTAATGGAACCGATCATGGAACAGCGAATAATATGTTTGTTTTTGGAGGAAGATTGAAAAAGCAAGGAATTTTTAATAGTGCACCTAATTTAGGTGATTTGGATACGGGGGATTTGAAATATCAGCTCGATTTTAGGCAGGTTTATGGAACCATTTTAGATAAATGGCTGGATGTAAATAATGCTGATATCCTAAATAAGAAATTTAATACATTGGATTTTATTTAAGGTTCCAATTTTCCCGTTATGGGAAAAAGCCGCTAATTTGCTGATTAACATAGCAAATTAGCGGCTTTATTCATTTGTATATCTTCTAGAAAATATACTTTGTACTTAAGAAATTGGAATCATTTCCATTCACAATTTCATTTAATAACTTTTTATTGTCATCTGTAAATTTAGTAGCCACCAACGAACGGATAGAGAATGAACGCAAGGCATCCACCACAGAAAGTGTTCCTTCTGCACTATCTTTACGGCCCGTAAATGGAAAAACATCCGGACCACGCTGACACTGGCAATTGATATTTACGCGACTCACCTGATTCACCAGAGGATCAATCAATGATGAAATTACTGCCGCATTAGTACTGAAAATACTCACCTGCTGGCCATGAGGAGAACCGATGAGATATTCGATTGGCTCTTCCAAATCATCGAAAGGCACTACCGGAACAATTGGACCAAACTGCTCTTCACGATATAACTTCATGTTGCTGTTTACCGGATAAACGATAGCCGGGTAAACAAAAGTTTCGAAAGTTTGACCGCCATTTTTGTTCACCACCTTTGCCCCATGAGCAACTGCATCGTCGATACAATCTTTCAAATATTCGGGCTTATTTAGTTCTGGTAGCGGAGTAAGGTTTACGCCCTTTTCCCACGGCATACCGAATTTTAATTTTTCTACTTCTGCAGATAAACGTTTTAAAAATTCTTGCGCTAAGCTGCGGTGTACATAAACAATTTTCAATGCTGTACAACGCTGTCCGTTGAAAGAAAGTGAGCCTAAAACAGTTTCCGAAACGGCTAGATCCAAATCGGCATCTTTGGTAATGATGGCTGCATTTTTAGCATCTAATCCTAGAATAGCTCGTAAGCGATTCACTTTTGGATGCAGTTTCTTTAACTCATTCGCTACTTTACTTGAGCCTATTAACGTTAAAACATTAATTTTCCCAGATTTCATCAAGCCCGGAACAATCGTATTTCCACGACCGTAAATCGTATTTACAACACCTTTTGGAAAGCTGGAACGGAAAGCTTCCAATAACGGATAATGCAATAACGTACCATGTTTAGGTGGTTTGAATAAAAGCGTATTGCCCATAATCAAAGCAGGAATCAACGTGGTAAAAGTTTCATTTAACGGGTAATTAAATGGGCCCATACAAAGCACAACCCCAAGTGGAGAACGGCGAACCTGTGCCACAATTCCCTGCTCAATTTCAAAACGTGAAGATTGTCTGTCGATGTCTTTTAAAGCATCAATGGTGGCATAGATATATTCTACCGTACGATCGAACTCTTTTATGGAATCTGCGTAAGATTTACCGATTTCCCACATGATTAACTTGGCAACAATTTCTTTTTGCTCAAGCATTTTGTGCGTGAAATTTTCTACGCAGGTAATGCGATCTGCTACGCTCATGGTTGGCCATTGCCCACGACCATTGATTTCTTCTTTGAGCCGAAATTCCTCCGGAATTTGGCTTTCTTCAACGAAAATACTTTCGAGATTTAAAGTTGTGCTCAATTTGGTTGGTTATTAGGTTTATAATTGTGTTAATCTATAGTTTAACTATAGATTTATTTTAAAACTGAGATCCGTAGCCAGTTAAGCTCGTATCTTCAGTCTATTTTATGCTAATTCTATTACTTTATATTTTGGCACCAAAGTTTTCATTACGGTCCAGCCGATGAGGTAACAAACGGCGCAAATCGAAAAGATGATGAAATAACCAGCCTCTTCGCCTTTAAATCCCATAAAAACGATTTCATTTTTACCGGTGTAATCAAACAGCAAACCAGAGCCTTTATTGATAATGAATGAACCAATACCGCCAGCCATACCGCCAATACCAGTGATGGTTGCAATTGCTTTTTTAGGAAACATATCGCCAACGGTAGAAAAAATATTGGCCGACCAGGCTTGATGTGCTGCACCAGCAATACCAATGATGATTACAGGAATCCAATAAGTAATATGACCTAGTGGTTGAGCTGCTAAAGCTAAAAGCGGGAAAAATGCAAAGATTAACATCGCTCTCATTCTGCCTTCGTATGGATTCATTCCTTTTTTATCAACAAAGTAAGTTGGCAGCCAACCTCCAATGATTGAAAGTAAAGTGATCATATAAAGTACAAATAATGGAAATGCACTTTGAACAAAACCCAAAGCACCAATAATAATGAAAGCCATTTCCCAGCCGTAAGCTTTAGCAATGAAAGGAATGGTAATTGGAGCGGCTAATGCACCAACGGTTGCCCCTGCATTGAAAATACTGGTTGCAAAAGCCCTGTCTTTTTTAGGGAAATATTCAGCAGTGGCTTTAATGGCTGCAGGAAAATTCCCTGCTTCTCCAACGGCTAATACAAACCTGGCAAAAATGAATAATGTAACACTTACCGAAACCACCATTCCGGTATCATTTACTCGTCCAATAACCTCTTTTGCACCTTCAAAACCTACAAACCAATCTCCACTGATAATTCCGGCAGTTGCGATGCCACAATAAGCATGCAAACAAGCACCTACTGACCATACACCAATTGCCCATAAAAAGCCCTTTTTAGTATCGAGTTTATCAACCAAACGGCCGGCAAAAAGCATAGATACCGCATAAAAAATGGAAAATAATGCGGTTATGTTACCATAATCGTTATTGTCCCAGTGAAATTCTGGCTTGATAAAATCTGTCCAAGTTAACGAAAGTACCTGTCTGTCTAAGTAATTTATGGTGGTAGCAAGAAACAGGAGTAAACATATCGTCCATCTGTATTTGCCTACTTTGGGTTGGTTCATTTTGGTTAGGTGTGTTAGGTTATTTACTCTGCTTTATTAATTCAAGCGCTAGTTTTGTATTTTCGGCTAATTCCTCGTAAAGACCTTTGGTCATTACATCTTTGCTAATCAATTTACTGCCCATACCAACGGCACAAACGCCAGCTTTAAACCAGGTTTTTAGGTTATCCAGATTAATTTCTACTCCACCGGTTGGCATAAATAATTGACCAGCAAAAAGATCTTTAATCGATGAAATAAATTCCGGACCTAAAATATTGGCCGGGAAAATTTTGATTAACATCGCTTTGTGCTCCTGAGCAATGCTGATTTCAGTTGGCGTCATACAACCCGGAATCCAGAGCATTCCAATTTTATTTGC